>JAXDMA010000158.1:0-5975 GCA_034666305.1 Vulcanimicrobiota bacterium | reverse complement strand
CAGCGCGCGCTCGTGTTCGGCGAAGACGGCGTGCTGGCCGCAGCCCCCGGCGCGGCCGGCGGCCTGGTGATGCAGCGGCTCTTCGAACAGGCGCGGCGCGTGCTCGAGGACGAGCTCGTCACGGCCGACCTCTACGTGGCGCGCATCGCCGCGGGGCGGCCGGAACGCGTTGCGCTGCGCTGGCGCGCGCCGGACGCCGCCTCGCTCGAGGCGGCGCGCGCGATCGTGGTGAGCTGCGCCTGGGCGCTGGAGAACGGGGTCACGCCGGCCCATCCCCCGGCCGACCTCCCGGACGGCGCCGAGACGCGGCACCGGCTCGAGCAGCTCGTGCACGATGCGCGCCGGATGCAGCGTTCGTTCGCCGTCATCTACGTCGAAGCCGAGACGTCCGCCGCGCAGGCCGGCGACGGGCTCGCGCGCGACGCGCTCGCCCGCCGGCTGCGCCGCGAGGTTCGCGCGAACGATCACATCGGGCACCTCGGCGGCGACGCGTTCCTCGTGCTGGTCTCGCTGGCGGCGGACGAGTCGGAAGCGTACCCCGCGGCACAGCGCCTGCTGCGCGTGGCGGCGGCCGCGTCCGCGGACGCATCGGCCAACGTCGGCGTCGCGATCTGCCCCGACGACGGGCTGCAGCCCGACGATCTGGTCGAGAAAGCCAGCGCCGCCGCGTTGGCCGCGGCGTCGGTCGGCGGGACCCAGCCGTACTGGTACCGCGAGCCGGCCGGGCGGATGCTGCGCGAGCGTTCGGTGGTACGGGCCGCGCTCTCCGACGGCGACCCCGGTACGCTGCTCGACCTGCGCTATCAGCCGATCCTCGATGCGCGGACCGGCGCGCCGTGTGCGGTCAGCGTGACGGCGGCTTGGCACGCGCGCTGCGAGCTCGACGCGCCCGAACCGGCGGTCTATTTGGCCGGCGAGCCGGACCGGGCGGCACGCCGGGCGCTCGACCGCTGGACGATCGCGGGGGCGGCCGAAGCGTACCGCACCTGGCGGGCGGCCGGGCTGGATCTGCGCGTTCACCTCGCGCTCGCGCCGCAAGACGAAGCCGCGATCGACGCCGTCGCGGAGGCGTTCGGCGCCGGCGACACGATGCGGCGCGTCTGGATCGAGATCGTCGCCGCCGACGGGGTCACGGCCGCCGCGGTCGGGTCGTTCGCGCGCCGGCTGCGCGCGCTCGGGGCCGCGGTCGGGGTAGGCGCGTGGCGGACCTCGCGGCCGCCGTTCGACGCGGTCGACGCCGGCTTGCTGGACTTCGTCACGGTCGAGGACGACGGCGGGGGGCGGACGCTGGCCGGGCTCGCACTGGCCTCGATGCTCGCGCCCGTCGTCATCGCGGGCGGCGTGGCCGGCGCGGAGCGGATGCGCTGGCTGGCGCGGCACGGTGCGACGGCCGCGGCGGGCGCCGGACTAGCAGAACGGGTGGGTTTGCGCGAGCTCGTTCGGTGGGCAAGTAACCATCCGGGTCCGGCAGAGTCATGAAGGAGCTGGTCGGCCCCTCTTCGGGCGGGGAGAAATCGGGAGCCTCACGGCGTGACGAAGGGCGCGCCGCCGTGAAGGCGGGAACGTCGAAATCCAAGGACGTGGACATGATGACGCCTGAGCGGCGACGAGAGCGTGCCGATACGGACGGCCTTGCGGAGCTATTTCATGCCGCGGTCGAGTCGCGCCGTTCGTCACCCGATCTGATGCGTGTGATCCTCGCCGGCGCGTTGCCGCTCGCCGGCGCGGACGTCGCGCTGATTTGCGGCCCCGACGGCGCGCTGGTCGCATTCGCCACGTCCGACGGCGTCGACGACGACGCCGCGCAGGTGCTCGCCGCCGAAGCCAGCCACGTCGCGGTGCGCGAGAGCATCGACGACGATCGGTACGTCGCGCGCTTGACGGCGACGGCCCCGTACGTGATCGCCCTGCGCTGGGCGCGCGGCCGCTCCGCGCAGCACGAGGTCGCGCGCGCGGTCGCGGGCGCGATCGCGCGGCTGCTGCTGCGCACCGAGGAAGACGCCGAGCCCATCCGCGACGGCGCGATCGACCCGCTCACCGAACTGCCCTCGCGCACCGCGACGCTGCGGCATCTCGACAACGTGCTGGCCGCGGCGCAGCGCGGCGGCGGCCGAGTCGGCGTGCTGTTCATCGACCTCGACGGCTTCAAGGCGATCAACGACACCTTCGGGCACGCCGTCGGCGACCAGACCCTGATCGAGGCCGCGCGGCGCATGAAGGAAAGCGTGCGCCGCAACGACTTCGTCGGCCGTCTCGGCGGCGACGAGTTCGTCGCGGTGCTGACCGTGGTCGAGGACGAGCTCGAAATGGTCGAGGCCGCGCAGCGGTTTCTGGAGCGCGTGCTCGTCGAAGTGCAGGAGGGCGGATTCACCAGCCTCGTGCGCGCGAGCATCGGCATCGCGGTATCGCCGGACGACGGCACGACGCCGGAGCAGCTGCTCCAGCACGCCGATGAAGCGCTGTACGCGGCCAAAGAGAGCGGCGGTAACAGCGTGCGCTGGTACCGCGACGGCGTGAGCCAGGAAGTCCGCGCGCGGCGTGAGTTCCGCGAACGCCTGCGCGATGCGAACTTCGAGCGCGACTTCATGTTGTGCTATCAGCCGATCGTCTCGACGTCGACGATGCGCGTCGTCGGAGCGGAAGCGCTGGTGCGATGGCGCCACCCGACGCGCGGCTGGCTCACGCCCCGCACGTTCTTGGATTTCCGCGGCGGCGCGATGGCGTCGTCCGCACTCGACGTCAAGGTGATCCGCGCGATCGCCGACATGCTGCGTTCGCCCAACGACCGGCTGGACGCGCGGATCCACATCAACATCTCGAACGCGAACTCCGTCGTGTGGTCCGAGCTCGAAGCGATGATGCGCGACATTGAGGACGCGCCCGAGCGGCTCGCCCTCGAAGTGCGCGAAGCGACGATGCTGGCCGACACGGACGCCGGCGGCTCGTTCGTGCGCCATGCGCGCCGGCTCGGCGTTCCGGTCGGCCTGGACGGGTTCGGCGCGGCCCCCACCTCGCTTGCGGCGATGGCGTCGCTGCCGCTGGACTTCATCAAGGTCGACCGTCGCGTCACCAACCCGACGGCCGAGGACGGTCAGTGGAAGCGCTTGGCGCGCGCCGCGATCGGCATCGCCCAAACGCTCCAGATTCGCACGATCGCCGACGGCGTCGAGGACCGCGAACAGGCGAAGTGGCTCGTGGCCAACGGCGTCGAACAGCTGCAGGGCTACCTGATCGCCCAGCCGATGACGGCGCCCGACCTCGCGGACTGGCTCCGCTCGGGCCGCTCCGGCGTCCGCGACGCCTGGTAGCCTTTGCGCCTCTTGACGAGGCGCAAAGGCCTCCCGGAGGCTGCGCCTCCGGTCCGAAAATGGAAGAGTTCTAAAGTACCCGATTAGGCCGAAGGACTGTAAAGTCTAGGCTTGATTCCTTCCTGGCGTAAGACGCTCGCCTGGTTTTCGGGTATCTCCGTTTCGAAGTCGAACAAGGAAGGAGCCTGACGACCGGAGATGGAGCGACTCATGATCCGTGACGCGATCGCTTTGAGCGAGCCGCAGTTCACCTTGCGCGACGATCGGACGCCGTCGGGGGCCCTCGGTTACGCCGCGGACGTCTTCGCCGCGATCGCCGGCGCCGACCACTACGACGTGCGCACGTTCGTCGACGGTGCGCCGGCCGAACGCGACTGCGCCGAAGACGACCGCGACTGGGCGTCGCTGCTGCGCGACTTGCAGCTGCGCGACGAGCTCCTTCCCGCGCTGGTGGTTCGCAGCCGCAGCGCCGGGGCGATGTTCTTGGTGTTCGGACGCCATGGCGGCCCCATCGCCGCGATTCGAATGCAGGTGGAAGGCACGCGCGGATTTCGTCCGGCGCAGATCGCCGAGACGCGCCGCTTCCTCGAAGAGCACGGTGCCGCGATCACGCATTGGATCGTGGACGGCGCCGCGCCCGGCTGGCGGCGCAGCAGCGCGCCGATCATGTTCGTGATCGACGCGAACCTGCGGCCCATCCTCGCCGAAGAGCCCGCCGTCGACGACTCGCCGCTGCACGCGCTCTACCGCCCCCGCGACGGCCAAACGCCGGCGCTCCTGGCCGACACGCTCGCGCACCTCGTGCGCGAGCTCCAGACCGCGCCCGCGGGCGCCGCCGTCACGCGCGCACTTCCGTTCGCCTTCGTCCGGCTCGCACGGCTTGCCGGCGGATCGGCCCCGTTCTACCTCGTCGCGGTCGAACCGGCGCGCCGTCGCGCGACGATCCTGCGCGCGATGACGCGCTACCGGCTCAGCCGCCGCGAAGGCCAAGTGCTCGGCGAAGTGCTGCGCGGTTCGTCGAGCACGGAGATCGGCGAGTCGCTCTCGATCTCGAGCTCGACCGCGACCTTCCACCTCAAGCAGCTCTTGCGCAAGACGAGCTCGCGCAATCGCACCGAGCTCACCGCCCGCGTCCTCGGCTGGGAAGAAGGCACGTAAGTATTCGCGCTCGCATCGTGCGAGCGCCGCGCCGCATGTCAGCTTAGGGCGAGGTTGTCGACGCGGCCGCCGAGACGCCACGCCGCGAACGCGATGAGCAGCGCGGATTCAGCAAGCGCGGTGGCCGTCGCGGCGCCGGCCGCGACGTCGAACCGTGAGCCCGACAAAACGGCCGCGAGCGTCGATGCCACCGCGGGCGGCACGAGCAGCACGAACGTGAGCCACGCGCGCAGAAGCACGCCGGGGCCGCGCTGATCGAGCAAGTTCGGCAGCATCGCGAATACGGCCAGCCCGATCGTGCGCGTGAGCGCGAGCAGGCCGAGCGTCAATACGAACACCGCGAGCGGGACGTGCACCGTGCCGGCGAGCGCGACGTATCCCATCAGCGCGAACGCGACGAGCGCCGCGTCGCGCCAGAACCCGCCGAACGTCCACGCGGCGAGCCGCGCCGCGAGCGGGACGTTGCCGAGCCAGAACAGCGGCATCCGCAGCGCGGGCGCAAGCCGCACACCCGTCGTCGTCGCGATCGTGATGTAGATGATCGGCCCGACGGTGAGCAGCACGATGAAAACGGCGTCGGCGTTGTCGCTGCGCGCGAGCGCTGCGAGCGCGGCGCCGGCGGCGAGCGCGATCGCCGCCACCAGCGCGGAGATCGGCGCCGAGACGCGGCGCCCGAACATCAGCGCGTCGGCCCAAACGAACGCGAGCGCGCCGCGCAGCGGGCTGCGCACCGCGCTGCGCACGGACGTTCGGCGCGGCGATGCGTCCGCGACCGTACGGCGCGTATCCCATCGCGAGCGAATGCTGTCGCGCCAGTCCAAATTCGCGAGCGAGAGCGTATAGAGCTCGGGATACGCGTCGCGCGCGGCGAGCGCGAACGCGCTCGACGCAACGATCGCGATCGCCAGCGGGAGAACGACGGCACGCAAATCGCCGGCGCCCAGCGCTTGCAGGATCGCACCCGGATGTACGGCCTGCATGTGGCGCAGCGCTGCGGCACCCGGCAGCTGCAGCGCGCGCACGGCGTCCGCAACCAGCGGTAGCGCCGCCGCGACGGCGATCGCCCAGCCCACGACCGTCAGCATCACGCGCATCGCGCCGCGGGCGAGCGCGCGCGGCAGGGCGACGCTCACGACGGCGGCACCGGCGGCCGCGAAAAACGCGAGTTGCGCGAGCAGTGCCGGCAGCGCCGCGTCCGACGGCAGCCCGAACACGATCAGGTATGCGAAGCGCGCGAATCCCTGCGCGAGCGCGGACAGGACCACGCGAAGCTGCAGGTACGCGGCGACGGTCACCGGCGCGGCGTCGGCGCGCATCAGCAGCAGCGCTTCGGCGCGTGACGTGAACACGCCGAGCCAGCGCGCGGAACCGGTCGCGAGCACGACGCCGAATGCGATCGCGAGCCCGCACACCCACAGATCCCACATCTCGATCGCGAACACGGGCAGCGTGCCGCCATGCCGGCGCGCCCATGGCCCCGTCCGGAACACGGCGAACGTCGCGATCGCG
>JAXDMA010000157.1:0-18852 GCA_034666305.1 Vulcanimicrobiota bacterium | reverse complement strand
AGGCCTCATTCACTTCGAACGCGTCGATGTCGTCCGCGGTCAGCCCGGCCCTTGCGAGCGCGCGCTGCGTTGCGGGGATCGGCGCTTCGAGCATGATCACGGGATCGTGCCCGAGCACGCTCATGTGCACGATGCGCGCGAGCGGCTGCGCGCCCAGCGTCGCGAGCCCGCGCTCGTTGGCGATCAGCACGGCCGACGCGCCGTCGCAGATTTGGCTCGAGCTCGCGGCGGTGACGCGACCTTCGGGGTGCAGCAGCTTCACCGCGCCGATCGCTTCCAGCGTCGCGTCGAAGCGAATGCCCTCGTCGATCGCGTGCGATGCGGTCAAGCCGTCACCGTACCGCACTTCGAGCGGCACGATCTCGTCGTCGAAATATCCGGCGTTCGTCGCGGCGATCGCTTTGCGGTGGCTATCGTAGCTGTATGCATCGAGCTCGTCGCGCGAGAGGTCGTATTTGCGCGCCATCATCTCGGCGCCGGTGAACTGGCTGAACTCGACGCCCGGATAACGTTCGCCCATCGCCGGGCTCACGTACGTGCCCATCCCGTGCTGCGCCGGGAACGCGGTCGACGAGCTGATCGGCACGCGCGTCATGCTCTCGACGCCGCCCGCGATGACGACGTCCATCGTGCCGGACATCACGGCTTGCGCGGCAAAATGCAACGCCTGCTGCGACGAGCCGCACTGGCGGTCGATCGTCGTTCCCGGCACGCTTTCGGGCAGCGTCGAGGCCAGCACGGCGCTGCGCGCGACGTTCATCGCCTGTTGCCCGATCTGAACCACGCAGCCGAGGATCACGTCGTCGACCGCTGCCGGGTCGGCGCCTGCGCGCGCGACGACCGCATCGAGGACCTGCGCGGCCAAGTCGGCCGGGTGCCAGCCCGCGAGCTTGCCGCCTTTGCGGCCGCCTGCGGTTCGCACGGCGGCGACGATGTATGCTTCGGGCATGGAGGAGTCTACCGCGACCGGGCGCGCGGACCTGCGCGGCGAACGATGCCGCGTGGATGCGTTCACCAAGCCGCAGGTCGGCGGCGGAGTCCGTGCGCTCGACGCGCGCAGGTATCACGCGCCCGACGTGTTCGCGGCGGAACGGGAGCGCATCTTCGCGCGCGATTGGGTCTGCGTCGCCCGAACCGAACTGCTCGAGTCCGCGGGCGACTTCGTGCTGGCGGAGGTCGCAGGCGAGAGCATCATCGTCACGCGCGGCGCCGACGGGCGCGTGCGCGCGTTCTTCAACGTGTGCCGCCACCGCGGGACGCGCCTGTGCACGCAGCCGTCGGGCCGTTTCGCCGGCTCGATCCAGTGCCCGTATCACGCGTGGACCTACGCGCTCGACGGCGCGCTGAGCGCCGCGCGCACGATGGCGGACGTCCCTGACTTCGAGCGCGCGGACTTCCCGCTGTTCCAAGCGGACGTCGCGTCGTTCGAAGGGTTCGTCTTCGTGTCGATCGCGCCGCAGCCCGAGCCGTTCGCGCACACGTTCGCGCCGCTTATCGGGCGCTTCGCGCGCTGGCACGTCGGCGAGTTGCGCACCGCGCGCACGATCGCATACGATTTGGCGTGCAACTGGAAGCTGGTGTTTCAGAATTATTCCGAGTGCTATCACTGCCCGCTCGTGCATCCGCAGCTCGAGAAGCTGTCCCCGTCCGACAGCGGGCGCAACGATCTGAGCGAAGGGCCGTTCCTGGGGGGATACTCCGAGCTGCGCCGTCATGGCGGCAGCCTCACGACCACAGGGACGTCCGCGCGCGCGCCGCTGGGCGACGTCGAGGGCGACGACCTCGACCGCGTGTACTACTACACGATCTTTCCTTCGCTGCTGCTGAGCCTGCATCGCGATTACGTCATGGTGCATTCGGTGCAGCCCGTCGCGCCGGATCGCACGCGCGTGACGTGCGCGTGGCTGTTCGACGCCGCCGCAATCGCCGCGCCCGGCTTCGATCCCGGTGACGCGGTCGACTTCTGGGACGTCACCAACCGTCAGGACTGGGCGATCAACGAGCTCACGCAGCTCGGCACCGGCTCGCGCGCGTACGTGCCGGGTCCGTACGCGAATGCGGAAGGCCTGCTGGCGGCGTTCGACCGGTACTACCTCGACCGGATGCGTTAGCCCGGTGCGGCGCCCGCGCCGAGCGCAAGCAGCGCGAACGTCGCGAGCCAATGCTCGCCCGCGTAGTCGGTCGCGACGTGCGGCAGGCTCGCGCGCAGGTGTGCGCCGGCGGCCGACAACATGGGCGCGCGCCGGACGTCGTCTGCGTCGAGCGCGCGCGCGATCGAGCGAAAACACCACGCGCGGCTCAAGTTGAGCCCGTCGAGGTGCGCGATCCGTCCGTCGGTGCGATCGCTAACCGTGACGGGTACGAACAACGCCGCCGGTTCGCCGTGTTCCAGCCGCGGGAGAAAGGCCCGCAACCACGCGGCGTATTCCGGCGCGCGCAGCACGCGTCGCATGCACTCCGCCTCCACGAGCGCCGGTGAGAGGAAGTCCTCGCCGCCGGGTTCCCACGCCCGGCAATCGGCATCGTTCGCGAACCACGCGCGCGCTTTGTCGCGCGCGAGCCCGAACAGCCGGTCGTCGCGGCACAGCGTCGCGTACTCGAGCACAAGTGCGAGCGCGAACGCGCTGTTCGCGTGCGTGCCGGCGCGCACCGGATACGTCGCATACGGAAGATGGCGCAAAAAGCGCTGCGCGAAGGCGCGCGCGAGCGGCGCCACGGTCTGCGCGCGCCGGCGACCGCCGTCGTCGGCGTGCCGCGTCAGCTCGGCCTGCAGCATCACCAGCCACGCCCACCCGTACGGCCGTTCGAACGTACCGCGGCCCGGCTGATCGAGGTACGCGAGCTCCCCGGCGACGTTGTCCGGCGTGAGCTGCGCGTCGAAAAGCTCGGCGATGCGCGCCGCTTCGGGCAGCGACGGAAACGTCCGCAGCAGCGTGGCCAGCAGCCAGTAGCCGTGCACGCACGAATGCCAGTCGAAGCTGCCGTAGAAGATGGGGTGCAGCGCGCGCGGTCCGCGCACGTCGTCCGGCGTACGCAGCACGTGATCGAGCTTGTTCGGATACTCGCGGGTAACGTGGCCTAGCGCGAGCGCGGCGAACCGCGAAGCGAGCTGCGGCGTCAGATCGACCATGCGTACGCGTTCCACCAGGGCGCGGCGACGGGCGCTGGATCGTAGCCGCGCAGATCGTCGTTGAACACGGACACGCGGCGCCGCCGGAACAGCGGGATGAACGGCACGGTGTCGTGCACGCGCCGCCCGATCGTGCGGTAGATCTCCGCGCGCTTGCGCGGATCGTCGGTCGCGAGGCCGGCACGCTCCAGCGCGTCGATCACGGGATCGCACGTGCGCGACTCGTTCTCGCCTTTGGGCGCGAAGTTCGCGCACGTCAGCGTGCTCGTGCTGTCCGGATCGTAGGGCAGCGTGTTGCCGAACAGGGCGAGGTCGAACCGGCCGTTCACGATCGGCCCGTCGAATGCGAAGATTCCTTTGTTTGGATACGGTTTGATCGTCAAGCCGATCCCGACCGCGCGCAGCATCTGCTGGAGCTGCACGGCTACGGCCGGGCCGCGCCCGGACGGCTCGATAACCATGATGAGATCCAGCCGGGTACCGTCCTTCGCGCGGATCCCCTCCGCCGCGGCGTGCCAGCCTCCGCGCTCCAGCAGCGCGCGCGCCGCCGCGGGGTCGTGCGCGTACGCGGCATTGTTCGCAAAACCGATCGACGACGGCGGGACGATGTCGCTGGCCGGCAATGCGGTCCGGTACCACAGCTTGTCGATGAGGGCCGCATAGTCGATCGCGCGCGCGATCGCCCGGCGGACCTCGACGTGGCGTAGCGCCGGCCGCGCGTCGTCGAGCATCAGGATCTCCTGCGAGTTCCAGTCCGTCAGCGTCGCGCGAATGCCCGGCGTCGCGCGAAAGCGATCGTACACGAGCGGATCGGCGGACACGGGCATGTCGATTTCGTGCGTGCGCAGCGCCGTCACGATCGTGTTCATGTCCGGCAAGATGGACAACTCGACTCGGTCGAGCTTCGGCCGCCCGCGGAAGTACCGCTCGTTCGCCGCGAGGGTGATGCGCCGGCCGCGGTCCCATCGCACGAACCGGAACGGCCCCGTTCCGACGGGGTGGGCGTTAAACGGCACGTCGTTGATCTCCGGCGCGTCGCGCAGGAGGTGCTCGGGGACGACGGGCTTCGCGCCTTCCTGCAGCGTGGTGAAGAACTGCGTGACGAACGGCGGATCGCGGCGTTTCAAGTGCACGACGACGGTGCGGTCGTCCGGCGTGTCGATCCGCGCGACTTGGTCGTAGCCCTCGCGGTGCAGCACGTTGTTGCGCGGGTTGACGATCGCGCGCCACGAGAACGCGACGTCGCGCGACGTGAGCGGCGCGCCGTCATGCCAGCGCACGCCGCCGCGCAGGTGGTAGACGTACGTCTTGCCGTCGCGCGAGATGCCGCCGTTCGCGAGCGACGGCACTTCGGTCGCGAGGTCGCCGGCCGGCGCGCCGCGCGCGTCGGCGCTGATCAGGTAGGAGAAGATGAGCGACGACAGATCGTAGCTGAGGTCCATCGTCGACAGCAGCGGGTTGAGGCTGTCGGGATCCGCGACGTCGGCCAGCCGCAGCACACCGGGTTTCGTCCACGGATGGCGCGCGGCATTCGCGCCGGAAACGCCCGCGCTCGAACCGGCACGCGCGCATGCGGACAGGAGCGCGAGCACCGCCGCGCCCGTCGCGAGCGTCATGCCGATGCTGCGCTTGTTCACGAGACGCGCCTGCTACGTCGCCGGGAGCGGCATCTCCATCCAGTGCCCGAACGCGTCCTCGATCGCCGCCGACACGCCTGCGCGAACGTTCGCGCCGTTGTGCAAGTGCTCGCCCACGAGGTCTTGCGATGCGAGCACCTTGCCGGTGCAATCGATCGTCGTCAGCATGACCTCGGCGTGCGTGCGCAGTCCCGCGAACCGCATCGTCTGCTCCCAGCGCAGCGTTCCCATCGCCAGCATGGACGCGCCGTAGCGCACGCACATCGCCGGCGCATCCTTGGTCGCGATGAGGTGGTCGGCCGGTTCGGTCACGACGGCGTCGACGCCGCGTGCGACGAAGCGTTTGCGCGTTTCTTCGGTCGCGAAGTCCAGGCTCGGATCGGCTTGGCTGCCGACCTGCGTGAAGGGGATGACCGCGACTTTCTTCGCGCCGGCGGCGGCGGCCGGCGGCGCGGGAGCAGCTGCTGCGACGGGAGCGGCGGCGGCCACGGTGTCGGCCGCGCGCGCCGCGTAGGCATCCAGCGCGCGCCCGATCGCCTGATTGATCCCGTCGGCGACCGCGGCTTGAACGTTCGCGTTGTAGTAATCTTTGTCGCCGAACGTCACGAACGACCACGCCAGCGAACCGTCGCAGCGCAGCCGCGCGAGCCGAAGCTCGACGTGCGTCGCAAAATATTTGGTCGCCACGAGAATGTAGTCGCGCTTGCGCTCGCCCTGTTCGGTGCGCAGCGTCGGTACGAGAATGCCGGTCGCTCCGGTCTGCGCGCAGATCTGTGCGGCGTTCGCGACGGCGCCGAGCCGATCGGTGGGCGGCAGCGTCTTGGGCGTGAAGCCGCGTTCGGTGAGCTTGGTCGTCAGGATCCCCGTTGCGTCGTCGAAGTTCTGGATCTTCTCCGAACCGGGCATCGCGAACGGTACGACCGCCAGGACTTCGGCCGCGGCTGCGGGGACGGGCGCGACGGCGAGCGGTGCAACGGCGAGCACCGCGGCGACAGCAAAAGGAAGACGGCGCAAGAAAGACGTCATGCCGCGTGCTTCGCTGCCGGCGGCGAATCGCTTGCCGTCAGCGCGCGACGAGGCCGAACGAGACGGCACGCGTCGCGTCGCGGCGCCGATACGATCCCAGGCTGAACGCGTAGCGGGCGCCGAGCGGCACCCGCACGCTTCCCTCGAGCGTCCGCTCGCGCAAGACGAGGTCGAACCGGGCCGCCGCATCCCACGTCAGCCAGACGACGTCCCGGTCGAAGCGATCCGCATTGGAGATCGTTCGCGTCGGGCCGCCCGCATACAGCGGGATCGCCGTGTAAAACCGGTCGCCGTCGCGCAGCGACCACGCGCGCAGCGAGAGCCGCGGCGCGATCTCCCAGCCGAGCGACGCCGCGAAGCCGCGATTCACGGCCGCGGGGCCGCTGTCGCCTTCGGTATACGCGACGAATTCGGCGCGCAGGCGGCGCCGGTCCGTGTACGCGATCGAGGCTTCACCCAGCGACGAGCGCGCGATCCCGAATCCCGGCGTACCCAGCGACGACGCGCCGCCGCCGAGATGCAGCGTCCAGTTCGCGCCGAGCGGCGTGTCGAGCGCGAGCGACGGCAAGATCGCGACGACCGTCCGCGACTCCGGCTCGTAGCTGTCACCCTGCGCGAGCGCGACCGCGGCGGTGACGCGCGCGACGTTGCCGCGCGTCGTGCCGAACACGAGCGCCGAGTCGTGGTGTTCCACGGCGACGTTGCCGAGCGTTCCGCGCTCATCGCGCCAGCGCGCGCGCACGGCGATCGCGTTCGGCCCGCGTCCCGAAACGTCGAACGACGCGTCGGCAACGCTGCCGCCGTTGCGCGTCGCGGCGTCCGCGATGTCGGCGGTCACGGCGGCGCGCGCGACGGCGTCGAACGTGCGCGTGGCCGCGTGCATCTCCGTCCCCGCGCCCGCGTAATGCGCGCCGGGCGCGTCGCCGATCAGCGCGACGACGGATGCGCTCACCGGGCCGAGCGCGCCGGTGCCGCGCGCGGCGAGGAGGCGTCGCACGCCGTCGCTGTCCCACGAAGTCGCCCCGAGCACGATCGGATCGCGGCCGACGGCAAAGGCTGAATCGCCGGTCGTCAAGCGCACCGCGTCCTCGCGGTCGAACAGGCGCGCATCCACGACGCCGGCGCCCGCCCGGTCGCCGTACCACGGCGCTTGCAGCGCGTCGCGAACGACGAGTGCGCCGAACGCGCGCGCGGGGAGCAGGCTCGTCGTGTCGGCGCCGTCGCCGCGGCGATAGAACGGCAGCCCCTCGACGCTGGTGACGCCGCGCCCGCGGGCCAGCCAACGGTCCGCGATTGCGCCCGGAAACGCGATGCGATACGGCAGCATCGAACCGATCGCGTCGAGCCCGCCGGCGGGCAGCGCCGCCACGTCGGCGACGGACGGGATGAGATCGGCCGACCGGTGGCGCCGAACGATCGCGGCGAGCGGCGCGGTCCCGTGCGGCACGGCGACGCGTAGCGGATCGGCGTCGTCGGCAACGACCAGCACCGCGACCGGGCGCGACGGCGTCGCGAGCGCGAACGTCCCGTCCGCGGCGCTCCGGTCGCGCGCGAGCACGGCGCCTTTCGCGTCGACCGCGGTGACGGCCGCGCCGGCCACGACGCCGCCGTCCTGGTCGCGCAATGCGCCGACCAGCAGCTCGTCTGCTTGGGCCGGCAACGCTGCCGCGAAAACGACAGCCGCCAGGCCCACCTTCAGGAAGCCTTCACGTGCATGCCGTAGGATGGTCCGTATGAGGGAGATCCTGCGCTGGGGGATGGCCGCGGTGCTCGCGCTGGGCGCGTGCGCGGGTGCTGCCATGGGTGCGGAGCTGCTCCTGGACGATCCCGGCGCGCTCGTCCCCAGCGCCGCCCCCGCGCTGCTCGGCCCCATCACCGAAAGCGGCCGCACCGGCTGGGATTGCGCTCCGGAACATGCCGCGACCGCCCGAACGGCGACCAGCACCGCCCTGCCCCGCGACTGACGTGACACCACGGGTCGTGGCGGTCGCGGTGCTGCTCGCGCTGGGGACCGCGACAGGGCCGGCCGGCGGCCAAACCTATTCGCGCCCGACGGCGCCGCCGCGCGTCACCGACGCCGCTTCGCTCGCGGCGCAGGCGCGGCAGCGTGAAGTTCACGAGCGGTTCGCGCGCGGCGTCGCGGCCGAGGAGCGCGCCGATTGGAAGTCCGCGGCGACCGAGTTCGCGCGCGTCGTCGAGCTCGATCCGCCCGAACCGAAGAACTCGTCGGCGCGCTACGACTTGGCGCTCGCCGAGGTCCATCTCGGCCGGGACGACGCCGCGGTCCGTCTGCTCGATGAGGCGCTCCATCGCGATCCGGGTTTCGCGGCGGCGGCCGCGAACCTCGTCGCGCTCCACCTCCGGCGCGGCGACCTGCCCGCGGCCCTCGCCGCGGCCGAACGCTACCGGCTGATCGCCCCCGATTCGTTTCTCGCCCGTTACGGACACGGCCTCGCGGCGCTGCGCGCCGGCGATCTCGCCGCGGCGCGCGCCGATTTTCGCGCGCTGATCGGCATCGATCCCGCTTATGCAGTAGCGCACTACGATCTCGCGCTGGTCGAGCTGCGCGGCGGACGCGACGAGGCCGCGCGCACCGAACTCGATCGCGCGCTCGCATTGTCGCCGGCGTACGCGCGGGCGCGCTTCGCCCTGGGCACCGTGCTGATGCGCGCGGGGCGCCGCGCCGACGCGCGGTTGGCCTTCGACCGCTGTGCACGCGACGCGGCCGATCCGGCCTTGCGCGCGCTCGCGATCGATTTTCGCGACCGGCTCTAGGGCGCCCTCGAACAAGTCACCGTTCTTGGGCATCGTTGCATGGGAAATCGCCCGAGAATGGACAGAAGTTCGAAATCGCCTGAGCAGACTGCTAGCCGGGCCGCGACGCCGTGCGCAGGTAGCCGAGCAGCTCGCCGTCGGCCGCCGTCGACAGCATCACCAAGCGCGCCGGGAGACCGCGCGCATCGAGCACGTACGCGAACGTGCCGTGAAATCGCCCGTCGAGCCGCGCGACGTTGAAGGCGTCGAGCAGGCGGCGCACGTCCGACGGCTTGCCGCTCGCAAAACGCCAGCGCGCGGCGTTCGCTCCGAAGGCGCGAGCGAGGTTTCCCATGACGACCGGCGGATCGTTGTCGGGGTCGAGCGTGACGGTGAGCAGCCGCGCATCGACGCGGTCGCGCGCGAGCCTCGCCGACAGGCGCGCGAACAACGCCTCGGCGATCGGGCATGCGTCGCCGCAGCGTGACGCCACGACGATCACCGCCGCCGGCCGGCGCAGGTCGCGCAGCGTGAACGTCGCGCCGTTCTGATCGACCAGCGGGACGTCGCGCGCGTCGCGCGATCCGCCGGCCGCCGCGGGCGCGACCGCGCCCGCAATCGCGGTGGCAACCGCCAGCGCGAGGGCGGAGAGCGGCAAGGTTCGCACGGTCTGAGGCTAGGCCGGCGGGCTGAGCCGCGAGTGAAGCGGTGATGCCGGCGGATTCAGAAATTCTTCACACAACGGTGGCTTGGTACGGCGCGGCGAAGCGGCGGTTCGTGCGCATCCTCGTCATTGAAGATCAGCGCGAGATCGCCGCTGCGATTCGCGCGATGCTGGAACGCCGCAAGTACGCGGTCGACGTCGCGAGCGACGGCGACAGCGGCTTCGAGATGCTGCTGCGCGGCACGTACGATGCGGCGATCATCGACGTCGTGCTCCCAGGGCGCGACGGCTTCGCGATCTGCCGCGACGCGCGCGCCGAAGGCGTCGCAACGCCCGTGCTGTTTCTGACGGCGCGCGACGCCGTCGAGGATCGCGTGCGCGGCCTCGACGCCGGCGCCGACGACTATTTGGTCAAGCCGTTCGTCGAGGACGAGCTCGCCGCGCGCGTGCGCGCCCTGTTGCGCCGCGCCGCGCTGCCGATCCACGCCACGCTGGAAGTGGGCGACCTCGTGGTGGACCGCGGTGCGCGCTCGGCGCGCGTCGCCGGACGCGACGTCGCGCTCGGCGCGACGGAGTTTCGCCTGCTGGAATATCTCGCCGCCAACGCGGGAATCGCCGTGACGCGCGCGCAGATCCTCGAGCGCGTATGGGGCGACGACTTCGACGGCTCGAGCAACGTCGTCGACGTCTACGTTTCATCCGTGCGCAAGAAGCTCGCCGCGGTCGGAGCGCGCGACCGTATCGGCACCGTGTGGGGGGTCGGCTACTCATTGCACGCGTAGTCGCGCGCCTGTGCGCGTCGTATCTCGCGATCCTCGTCGTGGTGCTCGTCGTGCTGGACGCCGCGGCGTTCTGGTATCTCGCCGGACGCGAACACGATCTCGTCGAGCCGCTTCTCGGCACGCCGGAGGGCGGTGCCGTGTACGCGGCCGCACTGCGCAAGAACGCGCTCGCGCTCGCGCTGATCGACCTGCCATTGCTGGTGATCGCCGGCGCCGCTTCGTACGCGCTGGCCGCGATCTCGGTGCGGCCGCTCGTCACCGCGCGCGAGCGCGAGGCGCGCTTTGCCGCCGAGGCCGCGCACGAATTGCGCACGCCGCTCGCGCGCATCGCGTCGGTCGCGCAGAGCGCACGCGGCGCGGGCGACGCAGCACGCGACGACGCGCTCGACCGCATCGCGGCGACGGCGGTCGAAGCGTCGGCGACGATCGGGGATCTGCTCGCGCTCGTCCGCGAGGAGCGCGTCGCGCCGCGGCTGTCGGAGCCGGTCGACTTGGGCGCGCTGGCCCGTGCGGCGGTCGACGGCGCGCCGCGTGACGGCTTGCGCCACGACGTCGACATCGCGGACGAGAGCTGGGTGGAAGGCGACGACCGGCGATTGCGGCGGCTGGTGGAGAACTTGCTGGAGAACGCGGCGCGCCACGCACGCACGGTCGTGAGCGTGCGCGTCAGGCCCGACGGCGCGCGTGTGGCGCTCAGCGTCGAAGACGACGGTCCCGGGGTCCCCGCCGAGCTGCGCGAACGGATCTTCGAGCGCTTCGTGCGCGCCGACGACGACGAGCGCGGCAGCGGGCTGGGGCTGGCGATCTGTCGCGCGATCGCCCGCGCGCACGGCGGTGACGTCGTGCTCGAAGAGCGCAACCGTTTCGTGGCGCGCCTGCCGAGGTTCGAGCTGACCTGAGACGCCTCACAACAAGCGACCGTTCTCGGGCATCGTGCCGAGGAAAGACGCCCGAGAATGGACCTTAGCTCAGAATCGACCTGAGAGCTTTCTGAAAAGGCGACGGGCCGGGCTTCATCGCGCTCTCACGCGCCCTCGGCACGATCCGCACGTGCGAAGCCCACTCCTTTCGCTCCTCCTCATCGCGTCGCTCGCCGGCTGCACCAATGGTGCGCCGCCGGCGGGCGCCACGAACGCCGCCGCGGCCGCCACGACGATCGACGTCTCACTCACGTCGGCGCCGGCGGGCGCGACGGCGTACGGGAGCGGCGGCGGGTACGCGCCGCTCGTCACGACGGTCGCGCTCGGCAGCACCGTGCGATTCCTCAACGTCGATGCGTTCGGTCACACCGCGACGTCGCTCGGCGGCACGACGTTTCCGGCGGCGTCGCCGTTCGGCGGCTCGGCGCAGAACGCGTCGGGCGGCACGCTCTCGGGCGGCTGGAGCAGCGGCACGCTCGGCGCCGGTGCCGCATCGCAGGTATTGCTCGCCGACAAGCCCGGCACGTACTTGTACGGCTGTTTCTTCCACTACGGTGCGCCGATGCGCGGAGCGATCGTTGTCCACTAACCGCGCGGTTCTCTTCGCGGCGGCCGTCGCATTCGGATGCGCCGCGCTGCCGCGGCCGGCGCACGCCGTCCCGCTGTTCGCACAGCGCTACAACTTGCGCTGCGACGCGTGCCACTCGGTTCTGCCCGAGCTCAACGCGTTCGGCAACGATTTTCGCAACCGGGGTTATCGCATCGACGGCGCGCCCAAACGCGGCACGACGATCGTCGCGCTGCGCGAACAGGTCGGCTACACGCCGACGCCCATCGACGGCACCACGCGCAAGACGGTTCCGGCAGGCGCGGCGCTCGGTGCGGCGGAGATCGGCCAAGTCGAAGCGTTCGTGCACGAGACGCTCGGCAGCGAGGGCAGCTCGGCGTCGTTGTTCCTGGGTTATCTTGCGTACGGCAACGCGCGCTCCGGGGTGCTCTACCGCGCGGGTTTGATCGAGCTGCCCCTGGTTCACTCCCCCGCGCAGCGCAACGACACGCTGACGACGTACGGATATGAAGGAACGCTCGCGGGCTTGAACGACCTCACGCTGGCGACGCCGCGCTGGGCGCTGGAGGCGGAACGCAGCGTCGGCGCCGCGCGCGTCGCCGCGACGCTTGCGTTCGGCAATGCGACGGGCTCGGCGTATGGCGGCAAGCCCGTGGAAACCGGCCGCAGCGAATCGTTCGCCGCGCCCGAGATCGGCCTGTTCGCGCGCGTACCGGTGGGCGACAGCCTGCGCGTGGGCGTCGACGCGCTCGCGGGGTCGCGGCGGATCGCCGTGCTCGGGCGGCCGTCGTTCGACGACCCGTACCACCGCTTCGGCGCGTCGCTCGAGGCGCACCGCGGACGGCTCGAGCTGCTCGCGGAGCAATGGTATGGCCGCGACGCAAACGCCGACGGCGCGGGCGGTCCGCTCGACTCCACCGGCGGCTTCGTGCGGCTGCGCTGGCGGCTGGGCTCGCACGCATACCTCGGCCTGCGCGAGGACGGCGCCGCTGCGCCCGCCGCGACACGCATGCTGCTGTGGTACGCGGAGGCGCACGTCACGCCCCACGCGCGCGTGCTGGTCCAGCAGCGCCGGCCCATCCCCGGCGGCCCGACCTCGCTCGAAGCCGCGCTGACCGTCGGCGTTCCCTGGCCGCGCGGGCGCTGAACCGCCGGGGGGCGAACCATGCCCCATGCCGGCCGTCACGTCGTATCGCTACATTCAAGTCGAGTCCGCCGGCAGCGTCGCCGTCGTCACGCTCAACCGTCCCGAGAAACGCAACGCGCTTTCGCTCGACGTGATGCGCGAGCTCATCGCGGCGTTCGAGGCGATCGGCGCGGACCGCGCCGTGAAGGTCGCGATCCTGCGCGGGGTCGGCCCCGTGTTCTCCGCCGGACACGACCTGCGCGAGATGCTCGAGCGCAGTGTCGAAGAGTATCGCACGACGTTCGACGTGTGCGTGCGGCTGATGGAGACCATCCAGGCGATCCCGCAGCCGGTGATCGCCGAGGTGGCGGGGATCGCTACGGCGGCGGGCTGCCAGCTCGTTGCGACCTGCGATCTCGCGATCGCGTCGAGCGCGGCGAAGTTCGCGACGCCCGGCGTGAAGATCGGCCTGTTTTGCACGACGCCGATGGTCGCGCTGACGCGCGCGATCGGCCGCAAGCGCGCGATGGAGATGCTGCTCACGGGCGAGTTCGTCGACGCGGATACGGCCGCCGAATGGGGGCTCGTGAACCGCGTCGTGCCGCCCGGTGAGCTCGAGCCGGCTACGCGGAAGCTGGCGGAGCAGATCGCATCGGCCGCGGGCTTCGTGATCGGCCTCGGGAAGGCGGCGTTCTACGCGCAGATCGACCTCGACCAGCCCAAGGCGTACGCCTATGCCAAGGAGGTCATGTCGATGAACGCACTTGCCGAAGACGCTCAGGAAGGGATAAGCGCATTCGTCACCAAGCGCGCGCCGGCATGGCGGACGTAGTGCAATTGGCCTAGCGAGATTCCGTCGCCGAGTAGTTACGGACTCTTAACCCGGGGGTAGAGAGCCTACAAGGAATCAGAACCTGCATTCCCAATCAACCGTCTGTCAGGTGTTGAGGCAAGCGTCTGCAAGGGCGCCTTCAATCGTCGCCCACACCCGGTAGTAGGGCAACCTGCTACGCGACGGCACAAGGCCCGCTTCACGGCGGGTCTTGTTGTTTCTCGGCGAAGACGCGGGCCGTGAGCTATCGCCGTTTGCTGTGGGCCGTCCTCGCGGTCGGCCTCCTCGCTTGCCTCTACGTCGGCGGGCGCCGCGAACGACACGAGCACCGGGCGAACCGCGTGGAGATCGTCATGGACGACGCGGACTTCGCGCCGCTCGCGCGCTCGTATGCCTACGACCAGCGGGCATTCTTGATCGCCTTGCGGCGGGCAGGTCTGACGTCGCTCGCGGTTCAGGAAGAGCTAGGAAGCCAAGTCGCATCCTCGCCGAGCGCGACCGTCTACACCGGTACGGCGCTGCTCGCCCAGTCCAAGCTGTTCGGGTTCCGCGACCCCGTCTTCGCCCGGCTGGCGGCGGGCGGCATCCGCGGCGACGAAGTCTACCTCGTCGCGAACGACCGGCCGACGGCCGACCGCTACACGCGTCAGCTCGCGCTCAAGTTCTCGGCGCGGTCGGTGCGCGTACTGCACGCCGGCATTCCAGCCGTCTACGCCATCCGCACCCAGCCGGATTTCTTCGGCACCGTGGGGCTGGGACTGCCGGGGGAGCGCACGGCGCTCGCGCGGGAACTGGAGTTGCATTTGGTGCCGCGATTGCAAAACGACGAACGCTTCCGCGCACCGCAGATCGATGCGCTCGTGCGCGACGCCACGTTTGGTCACGACGCCCACACGATCATCTTCTTCGGATTGCGCAATCAGGTGCTGGGCTACCCGGACACCATCGACGCGACGGCGAACGCGCTGCGTGCCGCCAAGCTGGACTTCGGAACGGTAGAAACCTACGACGTCAAGCAGAACCAGGCCGGCAGCGAAACGCTGGCGCGCGATCTTCCGGATCGTACCGTGCGCGTGCAGGCGATCGCCAAACCCGAACAGGACAAGCTCCGCCCCGAAGAGATCGTGCAGCGCTACGATCTCGGCGTGCGCGAGCGCAACGTTCGCGTCGTCTACCTGCGGCCGTTCGGGCACCAATGGGGTGACCGGACGATCCAGGCGACCAACGTCGAGCTCGTTCGACAGATCGCGCAGAACGTGCGCAGCGCGGGCTTGCGCGTGGGGATCGCGACGCCGTTCGAAACGTTCATCACGCGGCCGTGGGAGATCGTGCTGGCGTCGCTCGCGGTGCCGGCGATCCTCTTGCTGCTGCTCGCGGAATTCGGCATCGGCAACCGCCGGTGGCTCATCGCCTTCGTGCTCGCGGACGTGCTGCTCGTGCTGGCCGGTTTCGCGCTGCATCACGACATGGCGGTGCGCAAGCTGCTCGCGCTCGCAGCCGGGATTGCGTTTCCGGTCGCGGGATTCGTGGCGATCGCACCGGCGTTTCGTGCGCCGCGCGCGCCCTCGGCCGGCGCCGCGATCCTCGACGGGATCCGCGTGCTCGCGATCGCCACCTTGGTGACGCTGTGCGGCGCGCTCGTCGTGGTGGGCCTGCTCTCGACGCCGTTGACGATGACCGAGATCGATCGCTTCAGCGGCGTGAAGCTCGTGCTCGCGGTTCCGCCGCTGCTGTGTCTGCTGCTGTATCTGTTCACGCGGCGCTGGGGCTCGGCGCACTCGCCCGCGTCGCTGGGCGAGTCGCCCGTGAACGTGCTGCAGCTCGCCGCGGCCGCGGTGCTGCTCGGCGCCGGATACTTGCTGCTGGCGCGCAGCGGTAATCAAAGCGACATCACGCCGTCGGCGTTCGAGCTCGCGCTGCGTTCGCACCTCACGACGCTGTTGCAGGTGCGCCCGCGATTCAAAGAGTTCGTGCTGGGGTTTCCGGCGCTCATGCTCGTTCCGGCGCTCGTTCCGTCGGACCGCGCACGCTGGGGCTGGTTGTTCGCGCTCGCGATCGGCGTCGGGCTCGGCGACGTCGTCGACACGTTCTCGCACCTGCATACGGCGCTCGGCGCGTCGCTGCTGCGCCTGTTCAACGGCGCGGTGATCGGCATCGTCATCGGCGCGATCGCCGTCGTCGCGTATCGCCGGTTCCGCAGGGCTGACCCCGAGCCGTCGTGACGTCCACGCGGTTTTTGCTCAGCGGATATTACGGCTTCGGCAACCTCGGCGATGAAGCGCTCTTGCAGGTCATCGTCGAGCGATTGCGCGCGCGCTGGCCGGCCTGTGCCGTCGACGTCTTGTCGGGCGATCCCGCGCAAACGGCGCGCGCGTACGGCGTGGAGGCGACGCCCCGCATGGATCTCGCACGCGTGCGCAGCGCGATCGACGCGGCCGACGTCGTACTCTCCGGCGGCGGCGGGCTGCTGCAGAACGTCACGAGCCTCAAAAGCCTGCTGTATTATTGCGGCGTGATCCGCTCGGCGATTCGGGCCGGAAAACCGACGATGGTGTTCGCGCAATCGATCGGCCCGCTGGACTTTTGGGGCCGCGCGATGGTGCGCAATTTCTGCAAGGGGCTCCAGGCGGCGACGGTGCGCGACGAGCGCTCGCGCACGCTGCTGCGCTCGCTGCTTCCGGGCGTGCCCGTCGACCGCACCGCGGACCCCGTGTTCTTGTTCGAGCCCGGCGGCGAGCCGCTCGACCTCGCGGCGGAAGGCCTCGCCGGCGACGACGCCCCCCTGGTTGTCGTGTCGGTGCGCAAGTGGCAAGGCGCCGACGCGACGTCCCAGGCCATGGCGAACGTCGTCGATCACCTCGCCGGCCGGCATGGAGCGCGCGTGGCCTTTCTGCCGTTGGGCGGGCCGCCCGACGCGGAGGTCGCGACGACGATCATCCGCCGGTGCGCATCCACGCCGGTGCTGCTCCCCGACTATCCCCTCGCCCAAGCGGCGCAGGTGATCGGGCGCGCCTCGCTCGTGATCGGGATGCGCCTGCATGCGCTGATCATCGCGGCCCGGTTGGGCGTTCCGTTCCTGGCGCTGCCGTACGATCCGAAGGTGAGTGCGCTGCTCGAAGACCTCCACTACCCGGCGGATCCGCTGTTCGTGCCGGGCCGGCCGCTGCCGGCGGGGGACGAGATCGCGCGCCGTCTCGACGACGCATGGGCGCGCCGCGCCGAGCTGGCCGCACACTTGGAGAGCGTCCGACCGCAGATCGAGCGGCTCGCGGAGCGCAACTTCGACGTGCTGGACGAACTCGTAACACGAACGTCACAGACGGCGGCAGGCACCGAGCCTTAGCGCGCGAACCGCCCGAGTCCGATGGCGCGGCAGACGTTGACCCTGGGTCGTCTGTTCGACATTCGCGTGGGCGTCCACGTTTCGTGGCTCGCCGTCTACGCGTTCATGTCGATCGCGCTGGCGCACGGCCTGACGACGCTGCCCGCGGGTCAGGCCTACGCGTTCGGCGCGGCTTGCGCGCTGGTGCTTTTCGCCAGCGTCGTGGCGCACGAGCTCGCGCACGCGTTGGTCGCACGGCGCTTCGGTGTGCGCACGAGCGCCATCACGCTGTTCCTGTTCGGCGGCGTCGCGACGTTGGAAGAAGAGCCGGCGTCGCCCAAAGCCGATGCGCTCGTCGCACTCGCCGGCCCGGCGTGCAGCGCGGCGCTCGCGCTGATCGCGTTCGTGCTGGTGTTCGCAGTGGATCGGTTCGTTCCAGGCCGCATCGGCACCGCGCTCGGGTATCTCGGGACGTACGTTCTGCTGGCGAACGCGGTGCTCGCGGTCTTCAATCTGATCCCGGCGTATCCGATGGATGGTGGCCGCGTGCTGCGCGCGCTGTTGTGGCACCGCCGCGGCGATCGCGAGGCGGCGACGAATATCGCCGCGCGCGTCGGCATCGCCTTCGCGCTGCTGCTGGTAGCGTCCGGCGTGTTCTTGGTCGCCGGCAGTCACGACGTGTTCTACGGCTGGTACGTGATCCTGGGCGCATTCTTACTGCGCCAAGGAATGTCGCAAGAACGCGCAACCCGCGCACACCCCCGCATCTACGACACAAAAGCGAGCGCGCCGGCGTAGCCTGAAAAAAGAAGAAACCCGCCGGCGACAAGCACCGGGCGGGGATGTGTGCTTTGCTTGCCTTCCCGCGTCACCGCATCGACCCTTCGGGCGGTGCCTAGAGGAAGCCCGCCGGCGACAAGCACCCACGGGGATGTACTCGCAGTTTATCAATCGTCCGGCGGCACGTCAAGACTTCGGCCTTGATACGCTTGCGATGCGCTGGAACCCCGCAGGACTACGGCTTCCGTTATGGACTCCGGCCGCGCACAGTGTTCGGCCGGTACGGGTGAACCGCCACCCGTATCGCAAATTCCACGCGTGACGAGTTCTGTGGGCGCGAGAACGGTAAACGGTACGCGAGCGTGAGCAAGCCCCCTTGAAGACGATCCGATGATGTAAACGCGCAGGCGGATGACCGACTTTGCGACTTTCAGCGCATAGACGTGATCGCCGTCTCCCGCTAATACCGCGACCCGATCGAAGTGGTTTGCAATCCTGCCGTAAAGCAGGTCGGTAGCAAGCGCGACGTCAACGGCTTTTTCCTCTCCGGTGCTCGCATGGCGATACCCCTCGAAAAAATCGAGTCCGGGGACGTCTCGATTCGCCGCAACGAAGGTGTGCCAACGGTGCTGCCACGGCTGTCGTCGTGGCGGCGCGCCGTAGAAACGTGCATACGACAGGTCGTCACCACGCGCGAGAAAGGCGATCAAAGGCGCCAACGCCGGATAGCCGAGATCGGCCCGGTACAACGATCCGATGAAGTTGCTGCCATCGATCAAGACCGCAACGCGGCCCATCGTTGCCTCGATACAAGAAGTCCACCGGGGTCATCACCGGCGGGGTGCTGCTGCAGCAATTCAATCCCTCGCGCACGGCGGACGGCAAGGGCGCAAAAGCGCCGAGTTCGGGGGGAGCGGGATACGGGGACGCCCGAAGTCAGGCCGTTCCAATGTCCGAAACCACTGCGCGCGAGTACCGCTCGACCCTCAACCTTCCCAAGACCGAGTTTCCGATGCGGGGCGAGCTGCCCAAGCGCGAGCCGGACCGCGTGACGTGGTGGGCGGAGCACGGCACGTACCTCAAGCGGCTTGCGAAGAACCGCGTTGACGGTGGCGCGCCGTTCGTGTTGCACGATGGCCCGCCGTACGCGAACGGCGACCTGCACATGGGGCACTTTCTCAACCGCGTGCTCAAGGATGCGCTGGTCAAGATCAATCTGCTCGACGGCCGCTCTGCCGATTTCGTCCCCGGTTGGGACATGCACGGTTTGCCGATCGAGCGCGAGACGCTCAAGCACCTCAAGCTCGATTT
>JAXDMA010000156.1:0-13448 GCA_034666305.1 Vulcanimicrobiota bacterium | reverse complement strand
ACGGCGACATGCCGCGCGCGCGCCGTACCTTTGCATCCGACGGATTAGCTGCGATGGCCGGTGCGGTCCTCGGCACCAGCACGACCACCGCGTACATCGAGAGCGCGAGCGGCATCGAGGAAGGCGGTCGTACGGGGCTCACCGCGCTGACCGTGTCGGGGTTGTTCGTGCTCGCGACGCTGCTGTGGCCGCTGGCCGGCGTTATCCCGGCCGCGGCGACGGCACCGGCGCTGATCGTCGTCGGTGCGCTGATGCTGTCGGGCCTGCGCGGTGTCGACTGGGACGATTACGCGGTGTCGATTCCGGTGTTCCTGACGATCGTCGCGATGCCGCTGACGTTCTCGATCGCCAACGGCGTCAGCTTCGGCGTTATCTCGTACGCCGCGATCAAGCTGTTGAGCGGCCGCGGCAAAGAAGTCGATCCGCTGCTGTACGTCGTCGCCGCGCTGCTCGTCGCGCGCTACGCGTGGCTCGCCGGGTAGGGCGCGAAGACGCGCATGTTCCGGCTGCTCTAACGACGCTCTAACAACGCCCGGTCGACGGCACGCGTATCTCGAAACAGCACTACATCGGGCGTCCGTCCGGGCGCAGGAGTACCGTCTTGTCCATTTCACGTATCCTCGGCACCGCCGCGTTTCTCGCGTCGCTGGCCGTCCCGGTCGCTGCGCTCGCGCAGCAAACGCCGCCCGCGCCCACGGGGACCTTCGCCCCGGATTCGCGAGGCCATCACGGCCACCGCCACGGCGGCGGCATGCGGAAGGCACTGCAGTCGCTGAACCTCAGCGCTTCGCAGAAAACCCAGATCGATCAAGCGTTCGCGCAGGCGCGTCAGAATCGCAGCAGCGACCCGGCGACCCGCAAAGCGAACCGCAGTCAGCTACGCAGCCGGATCGAAGCGATCCTGACGCCCGCGCAGCGCGCCCAGCTGAAGTCGGCGCTCCAGCGCAACCACCACAAGGTCTAACCGCCTACCGTCACAGCGTCACCGTCGTGCCGCGCGCCGCCACCGCCGCCTCGAAGCCCAGCTTCGCGTGCGCGAGCGTCGCGAACACGGCGGCCGACGCTGGTTCGCCGTGCACGGCGTACAGCCGCGGTTTGGTTTTCAGCGTGCCGAGCCAGGTCATGAGCTCGGCCTGATCGGCGTGCGCGCTGTAGCCGCTCTGGTTCACGACGGTCGCGCGTACGTCGAGAACGTCGCCGAAGATGCGCACGGTCTGCGCACCGTGCACCATCAGGTTGCCGAGCGTGCCGGGTCCTTGAAAGCCGACGAACACGATCGTCGCGGTGGGATCCGGGATGTGGTTGTGCAGGTGATGCAGGATGCGCCCGCCGCTGGCCATCCCGCTAGATGAAATGATGATCGCGGGCCCGGTCAGCGTGTTGAGCGCCTTGGACTCGTCGGTGGTGACGTGCACGGCGACGTTGCGGCAGCCGAACGGCTGGTCGGGCGTGTCGATGAACGGCTTGTGCGCGTCGGGAAAGCGTGCGAACAGCGCGTCGACCTTGATCGCCATCGGGCTGTCGACGTGCACCGGCGTGCGCGCGATCTCCGGATGCCGCGACTGGAGCAAGCCGATCGAGTACAGGATGTCCTGGGTGCGCTCCACGGCGAATGCCGGGATCACGATCGGGCCGCCGCGCGCGATGCCCGCCAGCAGCGTTTTTTCCAAGTCGCCGAGCGCGTCGGGCGGATGGATGCGGTCACCGTAGGTTGATTCGCACACGATGACGTCGGCGGTGTCGAGCGGGGCGGGATCGTAGAGCAGCGGCCGCCCGTAGCGGCCGAGGTCGCCTGAGAAGATTACCCGCTTGCCGTCGACGTGCGCATCGATGAAGGCCGACCCCAGGATGTGCGCGGCGTTGTGGTAACGCAGCGTCGCGCCGCACACGTCGAAATCGGTCTCGAGCTCGACCGTCTTGAGCAGCTTCAGCGTCGTCGCCACGTCGTCGTCATTGTAGAACGGCGGCGGCGCGTACGACTCGTGCTCGAAGCCGCGTTTGTGCAGATGCTGCTGCAGGTGCGCCGCGTCGGCGAGCACGATGTCCATCAGCCCGGCGGTCGCGGGCGTGCAATAGATCGGGCCGCGGTACCCGTCGTGCACGATCTTGGGCAGGTAGCCGACATGATCGATGTGGCCGTGCGTGATCACGATCGCGTCGGTCGCCGCCGGCGGCACCGGCAGCGCGACGTCGTTGAGCGCCTGCGTGGCGTGCGTCCCCTGAAACAGGCCGCAATCGACGTACACGTGCTTGCCGCCGGCAAGGGTGAGAAGATGTTTGCTGCCGGTAACGGTGCCCGCCGCGCCGACGAACGTGAGCTCAGCCACCGGTTTCCTCCATGACGACCTTGGTGTGCGCGACCTGCGTCGCCATCGCGACGCTGCTCGGGCGCTGCTCGCGCTGATAGCGCTCCAGGCACGCGTCGACCAGACGCTCGGGATCGGTATCTTCGATCAACGCGGCGCCCGTCGACTTCTGCACGAGCTTCGCGATGCTCGCGAAATCGTTCGAGATGCCGCCGGAGTCGCGCAGCACGCCGATGAGTTTGCCCTCGTCATACGCGATGCAGAACTCGCCCAGCGTGCCGCTGCGCCCGCCGACGAACAGCACGAAATCGGAGCTGTGAATGTTGTGCGTCTCGCGGCCCATCAAACCCGAGCCCGTGAACACGATCGCCGAATACGGGTCCAGCGGCGACTCGAACACGTCGACATGTTCCTCGCGCGACCGGGCGGGCGAGACGCCGAGGCTTTCGCCGCCGCCGTCGTGCGCGCCGAGCACCGCGGCGTGCGGCAACCCCGGGCACGCGCCGGTGACGATCACGCAGTCCAGCTCGGCGATGCGCCGGCCGAGCCGTCGCGCCAACGCCAAATGGTCTTCGGTGATGAGGCCGCCGGCCGACCCCATCACGCCGATCTGAATTCGCACGGGCCGACCGTTCGCGCCGCGCCGCGCGGCTCCCGGGGCCGTTCAGGCTGCCGAGGGCCGGCGCCGGTCGACGGGCAGAGCCGCGCTCACGTGCGTGCCGCCGATCGGCGCGCTGGCGATGTGGAGGTCGCGCGCCAGTGCGCGGACGATCGCGATGCCGCGCCCGCTCTCGCGCATGGGATCGTCGGACGTTTGCACTGAGCACACGCCGGGCCCCCAGTCGTCGACGTACATCATGGCCGGCCCGGCGGCGGGCCACTCGATGCGAACCGAGATCGCGCCGGGCGCGTGGCGCACGACGTTGGCGACGAGCTCGCCGAACACGAGCACCGCCCCGTCGACGTCGGACGCGTCGTCCGCTTCCGCAACGAAGAAGGCGCGCACGGCGGCGCGCATCCGCAACGCGTCGATTGCGTCGTCGGCGCGAAATTGCCATTCGATCGAGCTGCGTGGGCTCGACATGCCCCCTCCGTCCTGCCTGTCATTGAGGCGTGTGCCCTGGCCGCCCGGCGTCAAACGATTCCCGTGTAAAGAACGGTACGATACCGTACCGAACGGGCGAGCGAGCCCTGCCTCACCGCAGGGTGATGAGAAGGTGCGTTCACGACTCGTTCACGTCCCCGGGAAGGCGCCACCGGTACGATCCCGATCATGGAACCTCCGCGCGACGAACCGCTCCCCGCGACGCTCGCCTTCGTGTCGGTGCTCGGCGGCTTGATCTTCGTGGGCTGGTTTGCAATGTACGTGCTGCTTCGGGCGAGGTGGTGACGTGCACGTCCACCGCCAGGAGCGTATCTGGATGACGTTCGGGCTAGCGATGCTCGTCGTCTTCCTCGGCGTCATCACCACGGCCGCGATCGTGGACGGCTTCGTACCGCCAAGCCACGTGCAAAGCATCGATCCTACCAAAGTGTCGCAGACGCCGCCGTTCGATCACCCCGGGCTTCGCAAAGTCGCCGACGGGGCGTACGAAGCGTACTACGTCGCGCGAATTTTCTCGTTCACGCCGTCGTCCATCGAGATCCCGGCCGGGTCGCGCGTGACCTTCTACGTGACGAGCGCCGACGTCGAACACGGTTTCAGCATACCGGTAACCGGCGTGAACACGATGGTCACGCCGGGCTGGGTCAGTCAGGTCGCGCACACCTTCAAGGACCGCGGGACGTTCTTGCTCGTCTGTAACGAGTACTGCGGCGCCGGCCACCAGGTCATGGCCGCGAAAGTCGTGGTGAAATGATGGCGACCGCACTCGGACGCGCGCGCACGGCGGATGAGGCGCTCGAGCTGTCCCGCGCCGGCGGCGACTTGCTCGTGCTCACGCACGTGTACACGGCCACGCTCGTCTTGGGCATCGGTGCCTTGTTCGGGATGCTGCAAGGGTTATCGCGGGCGAACCTCATCGTGATGCCGGCGTCGTTCGACTACTACCGGACGCTGACGGCGCACGGCGTCTTGATGGCGCTGGTGTTCACGACCTTTTTCATCACCGGCCTGTTCACGTACAGCACGTACCGTACGATTCCGCGCGTCCGCTCAGCGCGGCTCGGCTGGATCGGCTACTGCGTGATGCTCGTCGGGACGCTCATGGCGACGGTCGCGATCCTCGACGGAAGTGCGACCGTGCTCTACACGTTCTACGCGCCGCTCAAAGCGAGCCCCGTGTTCTATTTCGGCGCGACGTTTCTCGTGCTCGGGACGTGGTGTGTGGCGGCGGACATTTTCCTGAACGTCGCGTGGTTCAAGGCGCACAATCCGGGCAAGCGGATCCCTCTGCCGGCGTTCCTCGCCACGTGCACGATGACGATGTGGATCATCGCGACGCTCGGCGTCGTCGCGGAGATGGGGCTGCTCATTCCGTGGTCGCTGGGGTGGACGAGCGGGATCGACGTCGGTTTAACCAGGATGTTCTTCTGGTACTTCGGTCATCCGCTGGTGTACTTCTGGATCATGGCGGCATATGCGATTTGGTATACGCTCGTCCCGGCGCGCTTCGGCGGGCGAATCTTCAGCGATGGGCTGACCCGGCTAGCGTTCATCATGCTGCTGCTGCTCTCGACGCCTGTCGGCTTGCATCACCAATATCTCGATCCCGGGATCTCGGCGGGCTGGAAGTGGATGCACACCGTCACCACGTACGGCGTCGTGATCCCGTCGTTCATGACGGCCTTCGCGATCTTCGCGACCTTCGAGATCGCCGCTCGCAAAGCCGGCGTACGCGGATTTTTCAAGATCGTGCGATGGCTGCCGTGGAAGGATCCGGTTTTCGCCGGCCCCGCGCTGGCCATGATCCTGTTCATCTTCGGCGGGTTCGGCGGCATCGTGAACAACTCGTATTCGATGGACGTGCTCGTCCACAACACGATGTGGATCGTCGGCCACTTCCACATTACCGTCGGCGGCCCGGCGGCGTTGACGTTCATCGGCGCGACGTACGGCCTCGTGCCGGCGCTCACCGGGCGCAAGCTCTTCGCACCGCGACTCGCGCTCGTCCAGGTCTACACCTGGTTTATCGGGATGAGCATCATGTCGGTCGCGATGCACTGGGCCGGTCTGCTGGGATCGCCGCGCCGCACGTCCGACGTCAGCTACTTCGGAGCGCAAGGGGCGGCGACGTGGCACGCGCACATGCTCTGGGCCGCGGCGGGCGGAACGATCGTCGCGATCTCGGTGCTGATGTTCATCATCGTCGCGACGGGCACGTACGTGGCGAACCGGCGCGCCGACGTGCCGCCGACGTTCGAGTTCGCATCGACGAACGAGGACGCGCTGGAGACGCCGCCCGTGCTCGACAACCTGGGCCGGTGGGGCGCCGTCGCGCTGGGGCTCGCCGTTCTGGCGTACGCCGGACCGGTCATCCAGCAGATCAACGCGCACGCGTACCTCGCGCCGGGCATGCGCACTTGGTAGGACCTCCGCCGCCGGCGATGACGATGGCGATGCCTGCGGCCCCACCCCGTCCGTATGTGCCGGTGTTGCGTGAGGGCGACGCGGTTCCGTCGGCGCGGCTGCTCGATCAGCGCGGCCGGCCGTTCTCATTCGCGAGCACGGACGGGCGGACGACCATCGTGTCGTTCATCTACACGCGCTGCCGCGACGCGCAGATGTGTCCGCTCGTAGCGGCGAAATTCGCGCGCATGCAGCGGGCGCTGCGCGGTACACCGATCCGGCTCGTGACGGTGACGCTCGATCCGGCGTACGACACGCCGGACATCCTTGCGCGGTACGGCACGGCATACGGGGCGGATCCTACGATCTGGACGTTCGTGACCGGACCTGCCGCGGCGATCGATAACGTTGCGGGCCGCCTTGGCATCGTCGTGCAGCGGCCACGTCCGGGCGCGATCGTGCACAACGAAGCCGCGATCATCGTCGACGCGGGTGGCCGGGTCGCGCAATTCATCGACGGCGCGGCGTGGCTCCCGGACGACCTGCTCGGTGCCGCGCGCCAGGTTGCCGCGATCCCCGACAACCCACTGCACCGCGTACGATTGTGGCTCGCGAGCAGTGCGAGTGCGCTTTGCGGCGGACGCGGTGCGACACCGTTCACCGTCGGCGCCGGCCTGACTCTGCTCGTTGGAACCATCGCGATCCTCGCGCTGGCGTTCGCGCGAGCCTTTCGCAGCGTTCATCGTCCATTCTCACGGCACCGTTAGGATCGCATGGCATGGCAAACCACGACAAGACATCACCAGAGTCCCCGCAACCGGCATCGAGCGACCCCGCTCAGGAACATCAGCACGAAGTTCAGGCGCTGGAAGAAGCAGTCTTTCACGAGACGACGCAGCATGCCCCGAAGCATCACGCGCAAAAGGTCCAGGCTGTGCCGCCGACGGCACGTTCTCAGCAGCGCCGTTTTCCCCGATAAGCGCGGGCTGACGATCCCCATGTCGGGTGCCGTTGAATGGGTGTTGCCCGAGGGGCCGGCTCCCTATTTCCGGGCCCGTCTCGTCGGCACGCGCTACGACTTCGGGCAGTAGTCACCAAGCGCCGGGCGTCAGGTCCTCGAGCGCGATGAGAACCCGCTGCGCCGACCCGTTCGCGCGACCTTCTCATCGACCGGCGAACATCGTCATCATGAGGCCCGTCTTCAAGCACATCACGGTCCCAGTGGACGGCTCCGCCGCGTCGGCGCGCGGCATCGCGTTCGCGCTCGAGCTGGCGCGCGAGGGCGGTCGCGTCTCGTTCTGCAGCGTCGTCGACCCGGTGCTCTCCTACGCCCCGGTCATGCAAGGCGCGGCCCTCGATCCCGGACCGATGCTCGAGGTCCTCGACGAGGACGCTGCGCATTTTTGCGGCCGGGCACGAGACGAAGCGGAGAAGTGCGGGATCGCTTGTGACACGCAAGTGCTGCATGGGCCCTGCGTCGATCAAATCAAGTCGTTCGCGGCGAACAATGGTTCCGACGCGATCGTGATCGGCACGCACGGCCGGACGGGTTTCTCGCGGGCGGTGCTGGGAAGCGTCGCCGAGGGCATCGTGCGACATTCGAGCCTTCCGGTGGTCACTGTTCACGAAGGCGACGAAATGCGCACCGGCCCGCTCGCCGTCGCGATGGATGCGTCGCCTGCGGCGCAGGCGGCACTTGATGTCGGAATAGCAATCGCCGCCGCCCGTACGATGAAATCAATGATCGTATACGTCTGCAGCGCTGCGACGGCCGCGGCTGAAGTCAACGCGATGCTCCAGCGCGCAGCAGAGCGCGCTCGAAACCATGGCGTCGTGGCGCAACTCGTCCTGCGCGACGGCGATGCTGCAGACGAATTGCTTGCTGCCGCCGAAGAAGACGACTGCTGCATGATGGTCATGGGGACTCACGGACGCTCGCCGCAGGTGCGGTTCATCGTCGGCAGCGTCGCCATGGCGGTTGTCGAGCGCGCGCACATTCCGGTCGTCACGGTTCGCTGCGCCGCGTGAGATCGGGCGACATAGCCTTGACCATCGCGAGAGCCTCGCTCGCCAAGTTCTTTTGATAAGGTTCGGACCGACCTAAAAGTCGTGATGGCGTGGGCGGCGACGTCTGGACACTCGTAACGCGGTCCCGAACGGGGACCGGCGGCGGCCACGCCCGAAGTTCTCGGTGCGGTGACTACTACGACCACCCGGACAGTGCTTTTGGTCGACGATGAGCCGGCCCTTATCGACGTCCTCGAGCAATATCTCCGCGATGATGGATTCGCGGTGCTGCGCGCCGGCGACGGCCCGACGGCGGTCGAGCTGTTCAAAAAACATGGCCCGGATCTCGTGCTGCTCGACCTCAACCTGCCCGGCTATCCCGGCACGGAAGTGCTGCGCCAAATCCGTGCGGTCCGCGACGTGCCGGTGATCATGCTGACGGCGCGCGTCCATGAAGTGGACCGGGTCGTGGGCCTCGAGCTTGGCGCCGATGACTACGTCGGCAAACCATTCAGCCCGCGCGAGGTCGTGGCGCGGGTCAAGAGCGTTCTGCGGCGGAGCGGTCGCGGCGACGACCGCGCACCGTCGCATGAAAAACGCATCGGAGCCATCGTGATCGATGCGGCCGCGCACGAAGTCCACGTCGACGGAAAGCTCGCGACGCTCACGCCGACGCAATTCAAGATTCTCGAAATACTCGCTTCGCACGTCGGGCAGACGCTGACGCGCGACCAGCTGCTCCAGCGCGTGAACTCCGATGGCGACGTGTTCGACCGAACGCTGGACCGGCACATCGCGAACCTGCGTGCCCGGGTCGAACCCGATCCCGCGAACCCGCGTTACATCGTGACGGTGTTCGGCGTGGGCTACAAGATGGTGGAACCGGGATGAGGCGCGTCATTCACGAGATCCGCAACCATCTTGCGGTCGCGATCGCGAACGTCGAGGCATTCCGGGACGGCGTCCTGGAACCGACCCCGAAACGATTGTCCGCCGTGCTGCAAGCGCTGGGCGAAGTGAAGAACCTGCTCGGTGAGCTGACGCCGCGGCAGATGGATCCTCAGCCCGCGCCGGCGCCGAACGCCCGCCGCATCAACGTCTGCGACGTCATCACCAACGAGGTGCTAGCGTTCGAGGCGGCCGCCGCGGAACAGCAGATCGCGTTCCACGTCCAGCAGTGTACGGTCCACGGACCGGAATGTGCCAACTTTACCGGCGACCCCGTGCGAGTCGGCGAGATCGTCAACAACGTCGTGTCGAACGCGATACGTTACACGCCGCGCGGCGGACAGATCGACGTCGATTGCCGGCCGGCCGGCGGAATCCTCACGCTCACGGTTACGGACGGCGGTCCGGGCGTACGCAGCGACGAGCTCGCGAAGATCTTCGAAGCCGGGTTTCGGGGCGCCGCTTCCGCCGGAACGACGGGAAGCGGCGAAGGCCTTGCGCTCGTGAAGCGCTTCGTCGAAGAACAAGGCGGGACCGTGGAGGTCGAAAACGTCGCCGGTCGCGGCGCGCGTTTCACGGTTCGCTTACCGCCGATGCCGATCGGCGGACAACACCAAAGCGCGCCGGTCGCCGAACCGCGTTAAAGAAACCGAGCGGCGACGATCGCCATGTCGTCGACGAGCCGGCCCCCGCTGAAGGCCTGCGCCTCGTCGATGACCGAGGCAATCAGGCGCTTCAGATCCGAATCGAAGTTCGCCTTGACGAGCTCGATGAAGCGTTCCATTCCGAACATCTCGCCGTCGGAGTTCCGCGCTTCGGTGACGCCGTCCGTCGTGGCGACGAAAAGGGCGCCCGGGGACACCGCGACGACGTCTTGCGTGAACAAATGGTGCTGATCGTCGAAGACGCCGATCAACGGGGCGGTCGGGCCGAGCACTTCCACTGTCCGGTCCGGGTGAATGACGATGACCGGCTCGTGCCCCGCGGATGCGTAGGTCATGACCTTTCGTTTTGGGTCGACCAAGCCGAAGAAGACGGTCGCGAACGACTCGTTCTGCTCGAAGTTGTTGTTTTCGAGGTACAGCCGGTCCAGCGAACGCAGCGCGCGCTCCGGCGCGAGCCCATGACTCGAAAACGCGCGGAGCCCGTATTTGATCAGAGCGGCGTGAACGGCGGCGCGAGCGCCCTTGCCCGAAATATCGGCGATCGAGAACGCGACGGAATTATTGTCAAAATGGTACACGTCGACGATGTCGCCGCCGATGAATTCTTCGGCGAGGCGGTATGCGACCGCATAGGTGATGCCGGGGATTCGCGCGTCGGTATTGGCGAAGAGGTGCTCGATGAGGATCTCGGCCGCGTGCTCTTTCGTCGGCGGCCCGTTCGTACCGATTTGAACCGAAGAATCGCCTAGGCGTTTGCCGGCATTGCCGGCGCGGCTCGGCACGGTTTCGATACCGATGGCGATACTGGTGTCATCCCGCAAGAGTAAACCTCATCAGCGTCAGGCAGCTAGGTCCGTTTGAACTTTGACGACCAGCGCGGCCACATCGTCGTGGAGCTGCTCGCCTGCGTACTCAAATGCGTATCGCGTCAGCGCCTCCGCTTGCTGCTCCGCGTCGGATGACCGGTACCGCTCGACGACATCCACCATTGCCTCGGCACCGAGGAATTCCCGGCTTGCATTCCGGGCCTCTGAAAAACCGTCGGTTACAGCGGCGAGGATGCTGTCGTTGCACAACCTGATGACGCCGTGGTCGAACGCGCTGTCGTCATCGAAGAGGCCGATGATCGGACCGGTCGCCGCGAGCATCGTCGCTCCGTCCGCCGAGACGACGTACGCCGCTTCGTGCCCGGCGGAGACATAATGCATCGTGCGCCGGTCCGCGTCGACAATCCCAAAAAACACGGTGGCGAAGAATTCCTCATCCGCCTCAAAGATGCTATTCTCGATGCACAGCCGGTTGAGCGCGCGCACGGCGTCCCGCGAGTTAAAGCCGCGCGAGGCATAGGCCCGGAGCGCATGTTTCGCGAGACCGGCGTACATCGCGGCGTGGATGCCGTGTCCCGTGATGTCCACGACGGCGAGCGATGTGAGCCCGCTGCCGTAGTGAAAAACGTCGACGAGGTCGCCGCCGTAGCGGAAGTCCTCGTTCGTCGCGTTTAGGTACGCGCGCCCTACGTCGAGTCCCGGCAGCCGCCGGACTGCCGGACCATAAATGCTCTCCACGATGCGGCGCATCTCCGCCTGGAGCGGATTGTCGTTCGAACGGAGGCGAGCGTCAGGCGAACGCACGGAGTTCATGCGATCAACGACGTCGCGAACGCCTGGCGGCAGGCCCGATAGCACTCGCACGCCGCGCGTTCAAGGACGTCCTTGTCGAGCACGGTCACGACGCCGCGACCGTAGTCGATCGCGCCGAGCCGCGACAGCGCATCCGCCGCTTCCGACACGCCGGCCCGGCGCACTCCCAGCATGATCGACAGAAAATCGTGCGTCAACGTGAACTGCGGGCTGCCGACTCGATCCGCGGTCATGGACAGCCAGCGCGCGCAGCGCTGCAGCACAGAATGCTTCGCGTTGCACGCCACGAACTGTTGCGCGCTGAAGAGCGTGGCGCGAACGTTGTGCCGCATGAGCCGCGCGAACGGCGCACTCGATCGCATGCGATGTTCAAACCGTTCGACGGTCATGCGTCCCACGCGTCCCTTGACCTGACAGAATGACGTTCGCGAGGCAATCGTCGAATCGAGCGCGGCATCGGCCTCGACGAAGCTTTCACAGCCCACCGTGCCCACTTCTACGCTGTCGCCGTTCAGAAGCGTCGCGACGACCGAAAGCACGGCGTCGATCGGAAAGTCGACGTGATGCATCGTCCCGCCGATTGAGTGCGTGAATTGGTGCGCTGACAGGGACACGATCTCGAGGTCGTGTTCGATGCCGGCAAAATCCGGCGGCGCGAGCGCGTCGAGCACTCGGTTCCCGGACGAAAAAAGCGCCGGTTCGCCGGTTCGAGAGAAGACGCTTGGGTCGTTACTTGGTACGACCGCTGAGGAGGGCATGGCCCTCATGGCGTCTCCTTCAAAACACCGGCGCCGTGCACCGGTGCGGGGACTAAGAGTATAGCACGTTTTGGGAGGCTTCGGTACGTTTGCGTACAGACTGTGCGCTGCCCTACACGAGCTTTGCCAAGTTGCTTGCGAACGCCGCCACCATTTTCTGGGCGACCGCTTCGACGAGGCGGCCGCCGACGGTCGCGATGATGCCGCTTATTTGGGCGTCCGTGTGCAGGGCGACATGGGTCTTGCCGTTTGCTTCGGTCGCCTTCGACATTACGTCCGCCGTCACGCCGCCGCGGCCCCGTGCTTCGTCGCCTTTGACGTGGAACTTCGCCGTGCGCGTGGCGTCGTCCAGCGATTGCACCGTGATGACGGCGCGGTAACTCACTTCCACCGGTCCGACTTTCACCGACACCTTTGCGCGATACGTCCGCTCGTCGACGATCTCCGTGATCTCCGCGCGCGGGATGCACGTCGCAACCCTCGGGATGTCCTTGAGCAGCGCCCACACGCGATCGACCGGGGCGTCGATGTCGAACCCGTCGTCGATGATCACGGCGTCACCGCGGTGCGGTCGTTGTGCACCGGCAGCGTGCCGTCGCTCAGGCGCGCGCCGCGGCGGTTCTCGCGGATCGCGATGATCTCGGCGGCGATGGAGATGGCCGTCTCTTCGGGCGTGCGCGCGCCGATGTCCAAGCCGACCGGTGCGCTGATGCGCGCGAGATCGGCGTTCGAGATGCCGAGACGGCGTAGCTCCTCGACGCGGTTCGCGTGCGTGCGGCGGCTGCCCATCGCGCCGATGAAGCCGGCGTCGGTGCGCAGCGCGACGCGCAGCAGCGGGATGTCGAACTTCACGTCGTGCGTCAGGATGACGAGCGCCGTGCGCTTGTCGACCGGCGCCTTCTCCAAGAACGCGTCGGGCCAGGCGACGACCACTTCGTCGGCGTCGGGGACGCGCGCTTTGGTGGCGAACACCGGGCGCGCGTCGACCACCGTCACCATGTAGCCGAGATACTTACCGATGCGCGCCATCGCGCGCGAGAAGTCGATCGCGCCGAACACGTACATCACCGGCTTGGGCGCGTACGCGGCGATGAACAACCGCACCTCGACGCCGACGGGTTCGCCGTCCTCGCCGAACGTGCGAATCGCCGTCTCGCCGACCGCGAGCAGCGCGCGCGCTTCGCCGGATCCGGCGACGTTCAAACCGGACGTGCCGAGATCGCCGTACGCCTCGTCCTCGAACACCAGGAGCTTCGCGCCCGCGTGGGCACCGTCCAGCCGCGTCACGAGCGCGACAGGGCGGTCGGCGCGCAGTGCTTCGGCTAGCTTCTCGAAGATCACGCGCTCACCAGTCGAGCCGCTCGACGAACACGTGGATGGTTCCGCCGCACGTCAGGCCGACGGAGATCGCGTCGGCGTCGCTGATGCCGTACGTCACCAGGCGCGGACGGCCGGTCGCGATCGCGTCCTGCGCTTCCTCGTACACCGCGGACTCCACGCAGCCGCCGCTGACCGAGCCGGCGACGTCGCCGCGCTCGTTGACGGTCATCACCGCGCCGGGATCGCGCGGCGCCGACTGCTCGACCGCGACGACGGTCGCGACGGCCACGCGCTGC
>JAXDMA010000155.1:0-7073 GCA_034666305.1 Vulcanimicrobiota bacterium | reverse complement strand
GCCGCCCTCGCCGCTCGGCCGCGGTTCGGTGGAGCGCGGCAAGCACATCTTCACGGCGGTCTCGAGCTGCGTCGTGTGCCACCGCAGCGACGGCGGCGGCGGCCCGTTCATCACCGATTCGACGATGGCCGTGCTGAACGCGCCGAACCTCACGCGCGGACCGGGCGGCGTCGGCACGCTGTACTCCGACGCCGACTACGATCGCGCGATCCGGCGCGGCATTCGTCCGGACGGAACGCGCCTGCTCATCATGCCGTCGTGGGGCTATGCGGCGCTGAGCGATTCCGACGCGGGATCGATCGTCGCATACGTGCGCAGCCTCAAGCCGGTGGATCGCGCGAACCCGCGCGTGCGGCTCGGGCCTATCGGGCGGCTTCTCGTCGTGACGCACAAGGTGCCTATGGACGCGACGCGCATCGCGGACGAGGGTGCGCCGCCCCCGCCGCCGCCGCCCATGATGGTGGTCGAGTACGGCAAGTATCTCACCCGCGTCGGCGTGTGCATGAACTGCCACGGCACCCACCTGTCCGGCGGACATCTGGAGGGTCCGCCCGACGCGCCGCCGGCCGCGAACCTGACGCCCACGGGGATCGCGTCGTGGAGCTCGGCGGATTTCATGCGCACGCTCACCAGAGGGCGCAACCCGTCCGGCCACGAGTTGAACCAGTTCATGCCGTGGCGCATCATCAGCCAGATGACCGATCAAGAGCTCGAAGCGATCTACGATTATCTCAAGACCGTCCCGCCGCGCGAGACCGGCAACGGCTGACCCGTCAGTCGTTCGCTGACGTCGCGCCGAGCGCGCTCTGCGCCGCCGCCAGGCGCGCAATGGGAACGCGGTACGGCGAACAGCTGACGTAGTCGAGGCCGAGCTCGTCGCAGAACGCGACGCTGCTGGGCTCGCCGCCGTGCTCGCCGCAGATGCCGATCTTCAAATCCCCGCGCGCGGCGCGGCCCAGATCGACGCCCATCCGCATCAACGCGCCGACGCCGACGCGGTCGAGCACCTGGAACGGATCGTCTTTGAGGATCTTCTTCTCGAGATATGCGGGGATGAAGCTGGCCTCGGCGTCGTCGCGCGAGTAGCCGTACGTCGTCTGGGTGAGATCGTTGGTGCCGAAGCTGAAGAACTCCGCGATGGACGCGATCTCGCCCGCGACCACGCACGCGCGCGGCAGCTCGATCATCGTGCCGATCTTGTACGCCACGTCGCAGCCGCGCCGCGCGATCACTTCGTCGGCGACGGTCTTCGCGGCGTCGTACGTGACGCGCATCTCCTCGACCGTGCCAACGCCGGGGATCATCACGTCGGGCTGCACGTCGACGCCGCGCGCGCTCAGATCGCACGCCGCCTCAAAGATCGCGCGCACCTGCATCGCGTAGATCTCGGGATAGAGGATCCCTAGCCGGCACACGCGCAGGCCGAGCATCGGGTTCTGCTCGTGCAGCGCGCGCACGCGTCCCAGGATGCGGCATTTCTCCACGTATTCCGGATCGCTCTCGCCTTTGGTGAGCCGCAGCTCCGTCGTTTCGACGAGCAGCGTCTCCAACGACGGCAGGAACTCGTGCAGCGGCGGGTCCAGCAGGCGGATCGTCACCGGATAGCCGGCCATCGCCTCGAGGATGCCCGCAAAATCTTCTTGCTGGAACGGGAGCAATTGCGCGAGCGCCTCGGCGCGCGCTTCGGGCGTGTCGCTGATGATCATGCGCTGCACGACCGGCAGCCGGTCTTGCAGCATGAACATGTGCTCGGTGCGGCACAGGCCGATGCCCGTTGCGCCGAGCTCGCGCGCCTTGCGCGCATCCTCGGGCGTATCCGCGTTCGCCCAGACGCCGAGCCGTTTCGCGTCGTCGGCCCAGCCCAAGAACTCCGCGAGCCAGTCCGGCAGCTTCGACGGCGGCGGGATCAGCGCGAGCTTGCCGACGATCACGTTGCCGGTGGTGCCGTCGATGGTAATCCAGTCGTCTTCCTTGAGCACTTGGCCGTCGATCGTCGCCGTGCGATTGCGGCGGTCGATCACCATCGCGTCGAAGCCCGCGACGCAGGGGCGGCCCATGCCGCGCGCGACCACGGCAGCATGCGAGGTCGCGCCGCCGCGCGACGTGAGGATGCCCTTCGCGGCGATCATTCCGTGCACGTCGTCGGGCGCGGTCTCGATGCGCACCAGGATCACCGCGTCGCCGGCGTTGCCGCGCTCCGCGGCCTTGTCGGCGTCGAACACGATCTGGCCGGTCGCCGCGCCGGGGGACGCGTTGAGGCCCTTGCCGGCGATCCGGTACTTCTCGTTGGGGTCGATGCGCGCGTGGAACAGCTGATCCAGCGAGGCTGCATCGACGCGTTGCACCGCTTCTTGCTCGGTGATGAGACCTTCGTGCACGAGGTCGAGCGCGATGCGGACCGCCGCCTCCGCGCTGCGCTTGCCGCTGCGCGTCTGCAGCATGTAGAGCTTGCCGCGCTCGACGGTGAACTCGAGATCCTGCATGTCGCGGTAGTGCGTCTCGAGCTGGTCCGCGATCGCCTTGAACTGCGCGTACACATCGGGCTGCGACGTCTGCAGGTCGGAGATCTTCATCGGCGTGCGGATGCCGGCGACCACGTCCTCGCCCTGTGCGTTGCGCAGATACTCGCCGAACAGCAGCTTCTCACCGGTGTTCGGATCGCGCGTGAACGCGACGCCGGTCCCTGAGTCGTCGCCCATGTTTCCGAACACCATGGTGCAGACGCTGCACGCGGTGCCCCAGTCGTCCGGGATCTTGTTGAACTTGCGATAGTCGACCGCGCGTTTGGAGTGCCACGAGTCGAACACCGCGCCGATCGCGAGCTCCAGTTGCTCGTGCACGTCTTGCGGGAACGGCTTGCCGGTATGGACGCGCACGATCTCGCGGAACTGCGCGATCACTTCTTTCCAGCGGTTCGCGCTGAGCTCCGGATCGGTCGCGACCCCGGCCTTTTGCTTCGCCTCCTCGACGACGTGGTCGAAATCTTCTTTGGGAATGTCGAGCACGACATTGCCGAACATCTGCATGAAGCGGCGGTAGGCGTCGTACGCGAAGCGGTCGTTGCCGGTCAGCTTCGCCATCCCGGCGACGGTGTCGTCGTTGAGTCCAAGGTTGAGGATCGTATCCATCATGCCGGGCATGGAGACGCGCGCGCCGCTGCGCACGGACACGAGCAGCGGGTCCGAAGCACGGCCGAAGCCTTTGCCGGTCCGGCGCTCGAGCTCGCGCATCGCGGCGCGAAGCTCTTCGGGCAAGCCATCGGGCAGCCGCCGTCCCGCGTCGTAGAACGCGAGGCAGACCTCGGTGGTGAGCGTGAAGCCGGGGGGGACGGGCAGCTTGGCCCGCGTCATTTCGGCGAGGCCGGCGCCCTTGCCGCCGAGCAGATCCTTCATCTCGCCGGAGCCGTCTTCAAAGAACCACAGGCGCTTACCGGCAGACGGCTGCTCGGCTTCCTGTACGGGCGAGTCTGGAAAATCATTATAGCGCCGCGTTCGGACGGCGGAAACTTTCTCCAACTGGTCCATGACCGTCGTCATTCCCACGGGGCGGCCGTTTCAAGCGGGCGCTTCTCGCTCGCGTCGGGCTTAAAGAGCTGAATCAGCCCGTTCTGGGAGCCGCCGCACACTCAGCGCGCGTCGTGGAAGATCAGGCCCAGTGTGACCCGCTCGCCGGAGCGCACCTCGCCGACCCCGTGCCGGAACGTCGTCCGGAAGACCCCGCGCGCCCCGCGCGCCGGCCGCGTCGAGTTCGGGAACACCACGGCATCGCCGCGGCGCAGGGGGACGACGTGCGCCAGGCTCTGCTTGCGCGGCCGCTGCTCGACCAGCACGAACTCGCCGCCCTCGAAGTCGTCGCCCGGCTCGTTGAGGAGCACCGTGGCCTGAAGCGGGAACGCGACGTCGCCGTAGACGTCCTGGTGGAGCGCGTTGTGATCGCCGGCGCGATAGCGCAGCAACAGCGGCGTCGGCCGCATTTGCCCCTGCGCGTGACAGTGCGCGAGGAACTCGGCGAGCGTCGCCGGATAGCGCGCGTCGGAGCCGAGCGCTTGAGCCCACGCGTTCGCGACCGGCGCGAGCCGCGCGTAGAGCTCGTCGCGCACGCGCTCGACGAGCGCCGGCAACGGAGAGCGAAAATAGCGGTAGACGCCGCGACCATAACCCAAACGTTCCATAACCACGGTGCTGCGGAACGCCGCGTCGTCATCGAACCGCGCGCGCAGGCCGGCGCACGCGTCAGCGTCGAGCAGCGCGGGGACGACCGCAAATCCGCGCGCATTGAGCTCGTCGTCGATTGCGTCCCATCGCAACGTGCCGTCCATCATACGGAGCGAAGACCCGCCGCGAGCACAGGACGTTTGCACGGCGATTGCTCTCGTATCGCCGACCGCACGCGACTCTCCACGATGCTGCTCGCCCCGCTTAGCCGCCAGTGACCGTTTTGTGGCGGCCGTGCGCCGTGCGCTGCATCAGCGTTCTCGGCGACGAGCGATTAGCTCAACGACTTCCACCGCAGCGTCGACTGCGGCTTTTCGTGTAGCAGGACCGTCCCACGCAATACCGGCGTTTATCCACACCGACATAAATGTATCACCTTCCCCGAGGACGCGTAACTCAGGCTCCGTCGCATCGAAATTGCCGGCACCATCGGGAGAATATGAGACCGAACGGTCGAGGCGGTTCGATAACTCAGCGAAGAATATCGTCGCCCAACCTGAAACATTCACCGATCTACCTCGCGAATCACTGCCGCTGCCTTCTAAGTCTCTGCTGCCCATAGGGCTTGCTGGTCGCCAGCGGCGATAATGAGCTCGGCCCGTACTGTCAAGTAGGCTCCCTGCGGGTGCGGAATAACATGGAGATTCGGATGCTCGATGAGTGAGCTCGGCGCTGGTAGCCGTCGGTGCGGCGACCGGTGTCCAAAGCGCCTTACTTGAGCCAGTTCGAAACCGTTTGCCGACTGATGTTGAGCTGCGCGGCCACAGCTTTTTCCGCTGCGTCAGAACGGATGAGCTCGAGGATCTTTGCCGGAGCTCTGGCGGGTAGACCCGGGGTGGTCTTGGCATGGTGGACTCTTTCTCCGCAAGCGGGACAGTATCCACGGAACCGGCTCAACTGCACTTACGGCGACCCGCCTGAACGGCTATAACCGTATGGCCTTAAATAAGGTCAATACAAGCGAACCGACAGCCGCTAGTAGCGTACGAGTGTAAAGTGCCCCACTTTCGTCGACGAATTCGCCAAAGGCATGGTGCTTAAACAAATTCGCGAGAGCGGCAGATGAACCGCCACCAATGCCGACGTCCGTTTATGATGCCGGCGCAATATACATACGCGACGACCCCTACGACGAAACAAATCCGGTAGACACACTGTTTCGGGCATTGATCTGCTGAAAGACCGCAAGATCATTTTGCCTATCCACGGTCCAGATGGTTGAGGCGCTGATGCCAGCCGCTGCAAAAAAGGTCGGGGTCAAACGGAGAATATGGCAGGGGCGGATGCGAGCCATATTCTCTTTGCGCGACGTAACCGACTTTCACGTGTCATGGTGGTGACGCGCGATCGTCCAATGATTCAGAACGGTTCGAGAGTCTTACACAGTCCCGATCCGACAGCTGCCGTCGCCGTTGTCGATGACATAATCGATATCCGAGACGTCAGCGGTATCGGGGACGATCAGCCTACCTTTGCCTGCGACGACCACGTCCAGCTGCCGCACGAAAGCGGCCTCGTGGTGCCTCGCGATGTACACCCGCCTTCTCCGGTCGAATTATTGAACCACGTCGCGCCACCGCTGGACGCGCACGGGCCATAGTTCGGTGGCGGTGTCGGCTGGGCGTTCGGATTGCCGCCGTCGGAGCCACAATCTTCGGCGCAGCCATCGGGTAGAGATCGAGCGCCCCGGGTCACCGCGCGAGGACCGCTGACGACGTACTTGAGACTACCCGTGGGGACGAGTTTGACGTACAGTTGATCGCCATGAACCAACTTAAACTTGCCCGGCTTCCCTATCGCGACGTCCATGAAATGTGCGGTGCCGGTCAGCTGATACATGTAGCCGGCAGCCAGCTTCGCGTTAACCCGTACGTGGGCATCTGCTTCAGCAGCGAGCTCCCGCGCCGACGGCGGTGCGTAAAGGCCCGAGTTGACCGATGAAACGGATCGGTCCGATCCTGGCGGTACGGCCACCGTCCCGCGCCCGCTGCAGCCGCTGACGAGTGCAGCTGACGTAAGAATTGAAATCGCAAAGAATGGCCTAACACCCATATTTGCTCCACACCTCTTAGCGAAACTAGCTAATCTTGCGCGTGCCAGTTCAGGAAAGCTAGCCGAGGTCTCCTGCCCAAGCTGGCGATTATTTACACCCTCGCGGCAGTCCCCCCACCCGAACGCGCGCGACGTGCCGCAGCGGCCCAGACGTGCGGCCATCCCGCCTGGCTCAAAAGACTATTGCCGCGAAGCTGTTCCGCCAAGAAAGAATCCGTTCAAGCCGTGGAAACCAGACCGGACGGACGCCAGGAAAAGGCCGGCAAACATCCCACCGAACGCGAGCGCGAGCGTACGTTGCATTGGCACACTATACTCCTTCAGTGCCGTTCTCGGAAAGCGGCGAGCGCCCCAAACAGCCCCGCTGCAAACGCAAAGAATCCCAACAACAACCGCGCGAGCGCGATCGCGACAGTCGCCTGGGGATAGAGCACCGCGAGACCGATGTAGAGTCCGCAGGTTCCGGCGCCGAGCCCAAAGACTGCGGCCGCCCGCGCTAGCCGAGATGCGGTCATGCGAGGAAGGCAGTTCACGCCAGCTTCACGCGGTTTTGTTACCGCTCAGCCCTACCGGCCCAGGATTAGCCAGCTCTAGCTGCATCCAACGCCGCCAGGTCGCCATTTTGCGGCATGCGCCGGCCGCGTCCGGCAGCGATCTCAGACCTTATACGCCGACGTCCGGAGCGCGGACTGATAAGTTGCTGCCTATTCGTGCCACTGTGGATCCAGTCGAGTCAGTCGCACGAGCAGCGCACGAAGCTCCGGATACGCCGGCCACGCACCGTTCAGCGACACATACCGGAACATT
>JAXDMA010000154.1:0-2513 GCA_034666305.1 Vulcanimicrobiota bacterium | reverse complement strand
TTCGCGCGCATGTACTCGCTCGCCGGCACGACCGCCGGCAACAGCGACGCCGCGGCCGGATAGCGGAACGCGCGCGCGGTGCCGGCGACTGCCAGGACGGCGAGCACCGCGCCGAGCGCGCCCGGTCCGTGTCGCGCCGACAGCGGGATCAGCGCAGCGCACACCGCGATCTGCACGACCGACGTGACCGCCACGACGGCGCGCCGGTCGAAGCGATCCGCGGCCAGCCCGGCAATCGGCGCGAGGACGAGCGACGGGGTGAACAGCACCAGCCCGACCAGCCCGAGGTCGAACGCGCTGTGGCGCACCGAATAGACTTGCCAGGCGATCGCGATGCTTTGGACTTGTACCGCGAGATCGAAGGCGAGGTAGGCGGCGACGTAGCGCCGCCAGCTTCGTCCTAGACCGATTCGAGCTCTGCGGTGTCGACGTCGTGCTGCGCGTCGAACGCCGCGCGTTTCGACTTCGCGGCGGCGTCGGCAAGCGACGGCACGGCGACCGTCGCGAGCGCGGTCGCGGTCTTCGTTGCCGTCAACGCATCGATGCCCTTCTTCACCGAACCCAGCGCGCCGGTGAGGCGCGCGTCGAGGTCGGTGAGGACTTGCGCCGCGTACGCGTCGGCGCCTCCGCGCACGCGGGCGGCTTTTTCTTCGGCTTCGCGCAGCACGATGTCGGCGGTCGCGCGCGCGCGGCGCACGATCTCGTGGTCGTCGATGAGCTGCGTTTGCTGCGTCGACGCCTCCGTGACGATCGCTTGTGCCTTCTGCTGCGCGTCGCGCACGAGCTGGTCGCCGTTTTTCGCGATCGTGCGCGCGCGGCCGACTTCGTCGGGCAGCGAGCTGCGCAGCTTTTCGATGAGCTCGAGAATCTTTTCTTCGCTCACGACGCGGTAGCCGAACAGCAGGACCGTTCCCTGCCTCACGGTCGCTTCGAGCTTGTCGATCACGCGGTAGACGGACATCGAGGACCTCCTAAGAGCGTTCGGCGGAACGGGGCGCGGGGCGTTTGGCCTGCATGACGTGCAGGACGGCGGGCGGAACGTACTCGGCGACGTCGGCGCCGAGGCTGTAGACTTCCTTGACGAGCGTCGAGCTCACGAACGACCAGCGCGGGTCGCTGGGCAGGAACACCGTGTCGACGGACGAGAGCGACCGGTTCATCAGCGCGGTCGACATCTCGCTTTCGAAATCCGACACGACGCGCAATCCTTTGACGATGACGGTCGCACCGCGGCCGCGCACGAAGTCGGCGAGCAACCCGCGAAAGTGGGTGACCTCGACGTTGGCAAGGTGCGCGACGGATGCCTCGATCATGCGCTCGCGCTCGTCGAGGGTGAACAGGGGCTCGCGCTTCTGCGGGTTGACGACGACCGCCACGACGACCTTGTCGAAGATCGCCGCGGCGCGCTCGATCACGTCGAGGTGACCGCGCGTCATCGGATCGAACGAGCCGGGATAGATGGCCGAATGGCCCGGCTGCGGCTGCACGCCGTTCACGCGGCCTCGGGGAGCGGGCGCAGGAACGCGAGCGCGACTTCGCCGTAACGCTCCGCGCGCTCCAGGCTCATCGCCGGATCGGCGGGCGCGCTCCCGCGCGCGGAATATTCGAACACGACCGTGGATTGCGCGTCGATCGCACGGCGCTCGCGCAGCGTGCTGAGCGCCTCTTGCGGATAGGGTTGCGCGTACGGCGGATCGGCGAACACGAGATCGTAGCGCCCGGCAACGGCCCGGACCGCGCGTTCCGCGGGAGCGGCGATCACGTCGACCTGCTCCGCGACGCCGAGCTCGCGCGCGGCGGCGCGCAGCGCGTCGGCGGTAGGGCGATGCTTTTCGACGAATGTGACGTGCGCCGCACCGCGCGACAGCGATTCGAATCCGAGCGCGCCGCTGCCCGCAAACAAATCGAGGACACGGGCGGCGTCGACGCGCGCGCCGAGGATGGAGAACAAGGCTTCTTTCACGCGAGCCGGGGTGGGTCGCACCGCGCGTCCGGGCGGTGTCGGAACACGCCGGCTGCGCAGCGTGCCCCCGGTGATCGTCAGCGTCCCCATAGAGTTATGGGGCGATGGTGTTCTCCGCCAGCTTGGTGAGCTCCCGCAACGCCGTGACGATCAGCGTGGGCGTGGGGAAATCCTGTGGATAACGTTGGTTCTCCCAGTTGAACCACACCGCGCGCAAGCCCGCGTCCAGCGCGCCCCTGACGTCGCCGCGCGCGTTGTCGCCGACGTACCAAACACGCTCGCGCGGCACCGCGAGCGCGGCGACGAGCGCGTCGAACGCCGCGCGCTCCGGTTTCACCGCGCCGATCGCGTCGCTGACCAGGATCGGCATCGCGAGCGCCGCGTCGCCGAGCGCGCGCGCGATCTTCTTCTGCTGCAGCGGCGTCCAGCCGTTGGTGAGAATCGCGGCCGGGATCGCGTGCACCCGCAGCGTCGCGAGCAGCTCGCTCGCGCCGTCGAGCGGACGCACGAGCTCGTCGACGAGATCGTAGCAGTGCTGCTGCCAGCGCGC
>JAXDMA010000153.1:0-6458 GCA_034666305.1 Vulcanimicrobiota bacterium | reverse complement strand
GGTCGGATGAGGGAGAACCCGGCTGCATGCTGACTTGGCTCGACCAACGTACCGGCGTCGTCACCGCGACGAAGGGTTTTCTCACTGAGGACGTGCCGGGCGGCGCCTCCTACTGGTACGCATTCGGCAGCGCGACGATGTTCGCGCTGATCCTCCAGATCGCGACCGGCATTTTCCTGACGTTCCACTACGTGCCGTCGACCGCGACCGCGTGGGAATCGACGAAGTACCTCATCGAGAAGGTGCCGTTCGGCCACTTCGTGCTGTCGCTGCACTACTGGGGCGCGTCGGCGATGATCGCGTTCATGCTGATGCATTTACTGCAAGGGCTGCTGTGGGGCGCGTACAAGAAGCCGCGCGAACTCCAGTGGATCGTCGGCGTGCTCCTGTTCATCATGACGCTCGTGCTCGGGCTCACCGGCTACCTGCTGCCGTGGGACCTCAACGCGCTGCTCGCGTCACGCGTCGCGATCAACATCTCGGGTAATGCGCCCGTGCTCGGCGGCGCCGTTCTGAACTTCCTCCAGGACGGAAATGGAATCAGCACGCTGACGATCACCCGGTTCTTCGGAATCCACGTGTGGCTGGTGCCCGCATTGCTCATCGGGCTGGTGGGAATGCACCTCGCGATCTTCCGCTGGAACGGGCCCGCGGGACCTCCGATCGACGAGGCGCCCAAGCTCAAACCCGGCCGGTTCTGGCCGGAGCAACTGTTCATGGATACCGTCTTGTCGTTCGCGATGTTCGCGCTCATCGTGGCGCTGTCGTGGATTTCGCCGGCGCCGCTCGATGCGAAAGCCGATCCGAACGACCCGGTATTCGTCCCGTATCCCGCCTGGTATTTCCTCGCATTGTACGCGCTGCTCGATGTCGTCGGAAAGGCCCCGTCGCAGATCGTGCAGCTCGCGACGCTGTTCGCGACGATCGTCGGGCCCACGCTGCTCGTCGTGCTGCTGCTCATCCTGCCGTTCGTCGACCGCAACCCCTCGCGCCGCTTGTCGCGGCGTCCGTGGGTGCTCGGCGGAACGGCGCTGGTCATGATCGGCGCGATCGCACTAAGCTTCGTCGGTCAGTCCAACGTGGTGCAGCAACAGCTCGCACACAAACTCATCGGGCCGAATGCACCCGTCGCGACTGCGCCGACAACCAACGGTACGCTGCAAGCGGGCCCGGCGGGCACATCGGGCAGCGGCAGCAGCGCGAAGGGCACGACGCCCGCTAGCGCCGGCAACGGCGCGACGGTCTACACCACGAATTGCATCGGCTGCCACGGCGACAAGGGGCAAGGCGTCCCCGGGCAGTTCCCGCCGCTGGCGGCCAACCCGTTCGTGACCGGCGATCCGAAGCCGGTGATCGGCGTGCTGCTCGACGGCCTCAACGGCAAGATCGACGTGAAGGGCCAATCGTACAACCAGCAGATGCCGCCGTGGAAAGGCACGCTCACGAACGCGCAGATCGCCGACGTGATCACCTACATCCGCAACGCCTGGGGCAACAAAGCGAGTACGGTCACCGAAGCCCAAGTCGCGGCAGGCGGCAAGTAAAAAGCAGCGAGCCCGCCGATCCGGCGGGCTCGTTCATTTCAGTCGCGGCGTTTCGCGTTGGCTTCGAGCGTGATCGGTGACAGGTTCGATGCGACGTCGCGGTAGAGGTGGCGCATCGCGTCGATGAGCAGCGAACCGACGCGGAAGATGCCGTCGCCCGACAGGCGCAGCGCGGTCCACGGCGTGCCGTTGTGGCGCTGCACCAAGAGATACGTGTCGGCGCCGGCCGCATAGATTGCGAACTGGTCCGATTCCGCGACCGGTTCCATCCCTTCGAGCTCCGCCAGGCCGATCTCGTCGATGAAGTTCATGACCGTTCCACCTCACGGCCGCGTCAGTGCGGCCGTCGAAGCACGCTTCGGCCCGCGGCCGCGCACCACCGCTTCGGTGCGGTTCAGCCGCCGGAACACACCGCCCCGCCGACGTGCAGCAGCGCGGCGCGCGGGTGCTGCGACACCGGCGTGCGCATCACGATCTCCGCGGTGCGCCGGAACGAGCGCGCGAGCTCCGCGAGGCGCTGCACGTCCTGCGGGCGCGCGACGATCCAGGCGTCGCCGCCCGGACAGATCGTCGAGACGAAGCCCGCGTTGTTCTTGATGTCGCGCACCGGCGGCGTCGTGTAGAACAACAGCCCGTTGCCGCCGCTCACGCCGCCGATCGCCACGATGTCGCCGGGCTTGCGACCCGCGTCGATGGTGCGCGCGATCGGCGGGATGGGCTTGAGCGGTTCGGCGGCCGGTTCCGCCACCAGCGCGATGAACAGCACGAGTGCGCCGCTCGTCAGCGCGAGAACGTAGGGGGACCATGCCGCCGTACTCCTCCGCGCGATCGCAACGGCAGTGAGCACCGAACCCGCGAGCATGGTCACGCCGAGCACGACGAGCTGGCCGTTGAGCGCGGCGAGGTCGACGTCGAGCCGGTTGCTGCGCGAGAACGCGCCGATCGCGAACGCGACGCACCCGATGAACACCGGAATCGTGGCGGCGGAGATCACCGCGGCGCGGCGATCGGCGCCGGCGCGCACGCGCTCGAACCACAGCGCGACGAGGATCGCGAGCGCGGGCAGCAGCAGCGCTACGTAATTCGGCAGCTTCGTGCTCGCGAAGCTGAAGAACACGAACGGAACGACCGTCCACACGATCGCGAGCCGCGCGAACGCGCCGTCCGGGCGGTGCGCGGCGCGCCATGCCGCCGCCAACGCCACCGGGACAAATGCGATCCACGGAAAGAAGCCCAGGATCACCACGGGCAGGTAATACCAGATCGGGCCGGTTTGATTTTCGATCACGCCGGTGTAGCGGCCGAACGTGTAGTGGCCGATCAGCTCGCCGACCGCGCCCGGTCCGACGCGCGCCGCGAGCGCGACGAACCACGGCAGCGTGACGGCGACAAATGCCAGCGCGGCCAGCGCGGCGGCACGTTTGCGCGGCGCGGCGAGGCGTCCCGCACGATGCTCCCACAGCGCCCACACGCCGATGATGAGCGCGGTGATGACCGGCGCGACCGGACCTTTCGCCAGCGTCCCCACCGCAAGTGCGAACGCGCCGAACACGAACGCCCGGTCGCGCCGAACGACGTCGCCCGACGGTTCGAACGCGCGATACCACCACAGCACGGCGGCGGCGATGGCGAAGTCGAGCAGCGCGTCCATGATCGCGAGCCGGCCGACGATGGCCTGCATCAGGCTCGTCGACAGGACGATCGCGGCGATCATGCCGGCGCGCTCGCCGGCGATGCGCGCCGTCGCGTACCCGACCGCGCCGCCCATCGCGATCGTCGCGAGCGCCGAGGGCAAGCGCAGCGCGAACGCCGTCGCGCCGAACACTTTCGCGAAGAGTGCGGCGATCCAGAAGTAGAGCGGCGGCTGCACGAACCACGGCGCGGAGTTGAGATGCATGACGACCCAGTCGTGCGACAGCAAAATCTCGCGGGCGACCTCACCGTATGCGGTCTCGCTGTTATCCCAGAGCGTACCGATACCGAGCCCCGGCAGGGTGACGAGCGCGGCAAGGAGCGCGCCCAGAAGTGCCGCGCGCGCGGGGACGGATCGCATCTGCTGGAAGATAGGGCTTGTGTATCCCGTCGCCCTCTCGGTTCGCGGCCGCCGCGTCGTCGTTGTCGGCGGCGGCGCCGTCGCCGAGCGCAAAGTTCGCGGTTTGCTCGGTGCCGAGCCCGACGTCGTCGTCGTCAGCCCGACGCTCACGCCGCCGCTCGCCGCGCTTGCCGAGGTGGGCGCGATTGCCTGGGAACCGCGCCGCTATGCGGCGGGCGACCTTGCCGGCGCGTTCATCGCGTTCGCCGCGACGGATGACGACGCGACCAACGCCGCGATCGCGGCCGACGCGCATGCGGCCGGCATCCTCGTGAACGACGCTTCGAACGTGGACCGGGGCGACTTCGCGACGCCCGCCGTGCACCGGTCGGGGCCGTTGACGGTCAGCGTCGACTCGGGCGGCTTGTCGCCGTCGTTCACCAAGCGCATCCGCGACGAGCTCGCGCTGCAATTCGACGCGCGCTACGCCCGTGCCGCGGCGACGTTGGGGGCGTTGCGCGAGCGCGTCCACACGGTCGTTCCCCCCGAGCAGCGCGCCGCGGTGATGAAGCACTTCGCCGAACGGGACGTCGACGAGCTCGCGACGATGAAGCCGGGCGCGATCGAGCACGAGGTCGAGCGGGCGGCGGATACGCTGGCCGGGGTCGTCCCGGCGCAGACCGAGCCGCTCGTGTGCGCGACGCGCGCGAGCCTGCTCGCGATGACCCAAGCGCGCACCGTGATGTCCGTCCTCGCGAAGGCGGGGCTTCCGTCGACGGTCCTGGAGGTCACCACGCGCGGCGACGCCGTGCAGGACCGGTCCATCGCCGCGATCGGCACCGACAACGTGTTCGTCAAGGAGCTGGAGCTCGCACTGCGGGAGGGACGCGCCGACTATGCGGTCCACTCGTGCAAGGATCTGCCGAGCACGCTTGCCGAGGACATGACCCTGGCCGCCGTCACCACGCGCGAGGACGCACGCGACGCCTTCTGTTCCGAGCGCTATCCCGCTTTCGCCGACCTGCCGCCCGGCGCGCGCGTCGGGACGTCGTCCCCGCGCCGCCGCGCGCAGCTGCGGTCGCTGCGGCCGGACCTGGTGTACGACGACGTGCGCGGGAACGTCGACACGCGGCTGCGCAAGCTGCGCGACGGCGACTACGCCGCGATCATCCTCGCCGCGGCGGGGCTGAACCGGCTCGGCGTCCGTGCGGCGCACACGGTGCCGTTCGAGGTGGACATCGTCACGCCGGCCGTCGGCCAGGGTGCGCTCGGGATCGAGACCCGCGCCGGCGACGGGCTCGCGGGCCGGCTCGACGCGATCCTGGGCGACCCGCAGACGTCCATCGCCGTTCGCGCGGAGCGCGCCTTTTTGCGGACGGTGCACGGCGGCTGCCAGGCGCCGATCGGATGCCACGCGACCTGGTCCGACGGTCGCTTCCGCGTCGTGGGCGCCATCGCCGCGGCCGACGGCAGCCAGGTGCTGCGCGGGGAGCGCGACGCCGTGCTGGGCATCGCAGACCACGCGTCCGCCGAGGCGGTCGCCGTCGCGCTCGCACGCGACCTGCTGGCCGACGGCGGCAGCACGCTGCTCGGCGGCGGGCCGCTCAGCGGACGCGTCTTTTTGCTGCCGCGCACGCAAGACCGCCCCAGCCGGATCGCACCGGCGCTGCGCGACGCGGGCGCCGAGGTGGTGGAAGCGCCCGACAGTGCCAGCGCCGTTGCGGGGCTCGGGGGCCGAGTCCCTAGCGTGATCCTGTTCCCGTCGTCCGGCTCGGTCGGCGCGATCACCGACTACCTCTCCGGCTTGCGGGGCGGCGGACACCGGCCGCTGGTCGCGGCGATGGGCGCCTCGTCGTCGGCGACCGCGGGCGCGCACGGCTGGCCGCCGGACGTCGTCGCGCCGTCGCCGGAAGTCGGCGCATTCGTGCAAAGCGTAACGCGCTTCGTGTTGGAGAACGGCGCATGAATATCGCCCAGCGAACCAGCCTCGTCGCGCGGCCTCGGCGGCTGCGTTCGAGCGCGGCGATCCGCGCGCTCGTGCGCGAGACGCAGATCAATCACGACGGTCTCGTGCAGCCGCTGTTCGTGGTCGCCGGCCGCGACCAAGTGCAGCCGATCGGTTCGATGCCCGGCGTGTCACGGTACTCCGTCGACGCGGTCGTGCGCGAATGCCGCGAGCTCGACGCCGCCGGCGTGCGCGCCGTGCTGCTGTTCGGAATCCCCGATGCCGCGCAGAAAGACGCGTACGCGACGATCAATCACGACCCCAACGGCATCGTGCAGCGTGCCGCGTCCGCCATCAAGGAAGCACTGCCGAAATTGCTGGTGATCGCGGACCTGTGCAACTGCGAGTACACCGACCACGGGCACTGCGGGGTCCTCGACGACGCCGGCGACGTCGACAACGACCGCACGCTCGACGTGCTCGCGAAGACCGCGCTGACGTACGCGCGCGCGGGCGTCGACATCGTCGCACCGTCCGACATGATGGACGGTCGCGTCGCGGCGATTCGCGGCGCGCTCGACGGCGAAGGGTTCACCAAGACCGCGATCATGTCGTACGCGGCGAAGTACGCGTCGGCGTTCTACGGACCGTTTCGCGAAGCGGCGGAGTCGACGCCGTCGTTCGGCGACCGCCGCACGTACCAGATGGACCCGGCCAACGTGCGCGAGGCGCTCAAAGAAGTGCGGCTGGACGTGGAGGAAGGCGCCGACGTCGTGATGGTCAAGCCCGCAATGGCGTACTTGGACGTGGTGCGCGCGGTGCGCGAGATGACCGATCTTCCCGTCGCGGTGTACCACGTCAGCGGTGAGTACGCGATGCTCAAAGCCGCCGCCGAACGCGGCTGGATCGACGAGGAGCGCGCCGTCGACGAGACGCT
>JAXDMA010000152.1:0-5314 GCA_034666305.1 Vulcanimicrobiota bacterium | reverse complement strand
CGGAGACCGACACCAAGATCAAGCGCGGCGAGGGCTTCAACCACCAGCCGTACGTGTCGAAGTTCGTGCGCGAATATCACTTCGCGAACGCGCCGTGCGACGGCTGCGCGCCGGGCGAACGCGGCCTCAAGTTCGACACCGACCTCAAGGACGACGTCCACATCGCGGGCCTGATGGTCGTCGACGCGAGCGACCGTCCCGTGCGCGTGACGTCGCATCCGTATCAATATCCGAGCCCCGCGTCGAGCGGCGAATCGACCACCGTGTTCGGGACCGCGCTGGGCGCGCACCGGCTACCGGTGGACGTGCACGGCCTCTACTTCGGCCACAAGGGCTTCATTCGCGGCTCGTTCACGTTCGACGAGCACAACGTGTTCCAGCGGTACGCGACCGTCGCAGAAGCAGTCGCCGCGCTCTCGCGCTAAACGCCGGCCGGCGACCTACCAGATGCCGAGCGCCAGCTTGACGTCTTCGGTGGCCATGGTCTTGGGGTCCCACGGCGGGCTGAACGTGATGTCGACCGTGGCGTTCTTGACGCCGTCGACGCTCTCGACCTTACTGAGCACTGCTTGCTTGAACATCGGACCCACCGGACACATCGGCGACGTCAGCGTCATGGTCACGGTGACGTCCTCGCCGCTGGGTCCCTCACAGACCACGTCGTAGACGAGGCCCAGATCGAGGATCCCCATGTTGAGCTCGGGATCGTCGACGTCTTTGAGCGCCTCGCGCACTATTTCGGCGGTTACCATACGGACTAGGATACACTCTCGGTCGCCAAAGTTACGACTGGCCGCGTGGGCTGCGGGCCGAGCACGAATTGCCACGGCCGCGGGACACGCCGGACGGCAAACCGTATGAGCGGCCCGATCAGGATGAGCCAGCCGAGCGCGATCGGCCCGGCTGCGACGACCGAGGCGAGCGCGAGCAAGAACACCGGCACGACGACGAAGCCCGCGAGCACAGGGCGCCACGCCCCCGGCCGGTCACCCTCGTCGAGCACGCTCCAGGCACGCCGAAGGCCGCGGATGCTCAGCAGCAAGCTGAACACCGACACGCCCAGGAAGTCGGCCAAGTAGAGAGTGACGCTTTCGCGCGCGTATCCGGCGGGACCGACCAGCCGCGTGTACGTGATCAGCGAGTACGGCACGAGTGCGACGAATGAGAGAAATCCGAAGAGCAGCGAGATGTCCAGCGCCCGCGGCGCAAACCCGATCGCCATGATGCGGTGGAACCGCAGCCAGAAGATGCCGAGCAGCGCGAATGCGCCGAAGAAGACCACGTACTTGATCCCGTGACCGAACACGTCATGCGGCGTCTTCGGGATCTCGAGCTGCAGTGCGAGCTGCGACATCGAGAAACCCACGACGATGTCGCCGAACGATTCGAGCCGGCCGACCAGATGGCGTTCGCTTTCCGCAAGCGTCTGCCGGAACTTCAAGCGCGCAGCCCTGTCACACCGCCAGGTAGCGCTGCATCATGGCCTCGTCGGCGCGCAATTCCGGAATCGTGCCCGAACCGACGACGCGCCCGTTGGACAGCACGTAGCCGCGATCGGAGAGTCCCATCGCCACCTGCGCGTTCTGCTCCACCAGCAAAATCGTGTTGCCCTCGCTGCGAATGTTGCGCACCACTTCCTCGACGCTGCGCGCGATAAGCGGCGCGAGCCCTTCCATCGGCTCGTCGAGCAGGATGATCTCCGGGTTGGCGATGAGCGCGCGTGCGATCGCGAGCATCTGCTGCTCGCCGCCGGAGAGTTTCGCCGGCTTGTCCTTGCGCTCGCCGAGCACTTCGAACATGTCGTAGATGCGTTTCTCGGTCCATTCGCCCTTGCGCCCGGCCAGCGACGCGAGCCGGAGATTCTCGCCGACGGTGAGGTTGGGGAAGATGCGCCGGTCCTCGGGCACGAACGCGATCCCGGCCTGCGCCAGTGAGAACGGGCTCTTGTTCGTGATGTCCTTACCCTTGAAGCGAATGGTGCCGGTGCGCGCGTTGACCAGACCCATGATGGTCTTGCACGTCGTCGAGCGGCCCGAACCGTTGCGCCCGAGCAGCGCGACGACCTCGCCCTTTTCGACGTGGAGCGACACGTTCTGCAGCACGTGCGACTTGTCGTAGTACGCGTTGACCTGATCGAGCTCGAGGAGCATTATGCGAGTTCTCCCAGGTAGGCGCGCTGGACGGCTTCGTTGGCGCGGATCTCTTGCGGCGTGCCGATCGCCAGCACCGACCCGGTCTGAAATACGGTGATGGTGGTGGAGATCGCCATCACCACGTCGATGTCGTGCTCCACCAGCAGAATCGTGCGGCCCGGCGAGATGCGATGGATCAGGTCGACGGTTTCGTGTGTTTCGGTCGGCGACATGCCGGCGAGCGGCTCGTCGAGCAGCAGCACCGGCGGGTCGCTCGCGATCACGAGCCCGATCTCCAGACGCCGCTGATCGCCGTGCGAGAGATTTTCGGCGCGCGCATCGCGTGAGTCGTAGAGGCCCACGTCGTGCAGCACCTGATTGGTTTTCTCGGCCAGGTTGCCCATGCGGCTCCCGGGCAGGAAGAAGTTCGCTTTCCCGTCGTGGACGGCTTGGACCGCGAGCCGTACGTTCTCATACACCGTGAGATGCCCGAAGATGTTCGTGATCTGAAAGGAGCGCGCGATGCCGAGCCGCGCGCGCTGGTATGCCGGCAAGGCGGTGATCTCACGGCCCCGGAACCACATGCGCCCTTCGCTGGCCGGCAGCAGGCCGGACAACAAGTTGAAGAACGTCGTCTTGCCCGCGCCGTTGGGCCCGATGATCGTGCGCACCCCGCCTTCGGGGATCTCCAGCGACACGTTGTTGACCGCGGTGAACCCGGAGAAACGGCGGGTCAGCCCTTCGGTCTTGAAAACGTAATCGGTCGCGGGCGCCGGGTTCGTCGCTGGGGCGCTCATGACGGCGCCTTCGTCGCGACGGGGTCCTCGATGACGGGCGGTAATTCTTCCTGCAAGTCGGTCTGCACCCGCGTCTTGCGCGAGAAGCCGCGCTGGATGGCGGTCGCGAAACCGTAATGCCGTATGTCGTCGAACAATCCCATGATCCCACGCGGTCCGACGAGCACGAACACGACGAACACGATGCCGATCCACGCCTCCCAATATTTGGTGAGCTGCGAGACGTTGTTCTGAAGCTCGTAATAGATCGTGGCCCCCAGGATCGGCCCCATGAACGTCTGCATGCCGCCCAGCAGCGACATCATGACGACGTTGCCGCTGTACTGCACGGAGCCCGCGTCGGGGTTGATCGACTGCTGGTAGTACGTCCACAGCCAGCCCGCGATCGCCGGAAACAGCGCCGAGAGCACGAACGCGTTGACGCGGAATTTATCAACGTCGTAGCCCAGGAAGCGTGCGCGCTGCTTGTTCTCGCGAATCGCGTGCAGCACGCTGCCGAACGGTGAGTGCAGCACCCAATGCAGCACGCACAGCGCGAGAAATACGAAGGCCGCGCAGAACCAGTAGAAGTGCATGGAGTCGTGCAGCCAGCCGTAGCCCGTCGGGTTCGGCCGCGCGATGTTCTGCAGGCCGTCCTCGCCGCCGGTCAGGTCGCTCCAGCGGTACGTGATGAAGAAGATCACCTGCGCGAACGCCAGGGTGATCATCGAGAAGTAGATCCCGCTCGAGCGGGGCACGACCAGGCGCGCGAGAAACCACGCCCACACCAGCGCGATCACGATCGAGAGCAGCAGCGCGATGAGAAGATTGTTGGCGCTGTCGTGGTGCAGCGTCAGCCCGAGGAACGGCGCGTTGAAGCCCCTGGTATACAGGGCCGTGGCGTACGCGCCGATCGTGAAGAACATCGCGTGGCCGAACGACAGTTCGCCGACGTGCCCGAACAGCAGGTTGAAGCCGCTCGCGAACAGCGCGAAGATCACCATCGTCGTCGCGATCCCGAGAAAACCGCTCCACTGCCCCTTGAACGGGTTGGCGCCGGCGACGAACGGCAAGACCAAGAACAACAGCGCGGTCCAGAGCAGCGGGTGGGTGAGCGCCCGGCGGAGGTTCACTCGAACAGACCCTCCACGCCGAACAGTCCGCGTGGCCGGATCAGCAAGACGATGCCCATGATGATGTATCCGGTGACGTCGACGGCCGGCGGAAAGATCAAGGCCATCAAGCTGCTGAGGATCCCGATGAGCAGTCCGCCGACGATCGCGCCCCAGAACGAGCCGATCCCGCCGACGATCACGATGACGAACGTCAGCACGATCCACTGCGAGGCGAGGTCCGGCTGGATCGCGTAGATCGGCGCCGCGAGCGCGCCGGCGAGGCCGGCCATCAGCGAACCGATCCCGAACACGAACGTGAACATCAGCGGCATGTTGATGCCGAGAATCTTCACCATTTCCGCGTCGCGCGTGCCGGCGCGAATGATGATGCCGATGTTCGTCTTGTTCAACAGCAGCCAAACGCCGGCGAGGATCGCGATCGTCACGACGACCAAGAACACGTCCTTGTAGAACGGAAACGCGAGCGAGCCGATGTTGATCGATTGCGGGATGTAGCTGGGCGTCTCGACACGCACCGCGTCGTCGCCCCATATTCGGCGCACGATCTGTGCGAAGATCAGCGCGGTTCCGAACGTCAGCAGCAGCGTATACTCGGGTATTCGCTTGTACAGCGGCCGGATGAGCGCCGATTCGAACAGCATTCCGAGCAACCCGACGATCAGGGCCGCGACCAGGATGGCCGGCCAGATTCCAATGATGCCGTTGAACTGGAACATCAAGTACGCGCCGAGCATGAAGAACGCCCCGTGCGAGAAGTTGATGACCCCCATGAGCCCGAGGATGATGTTGAGGCCCAAGGCCACGAGGATGTAGAGCATCCCCAAGGTGATGCCGTTGACGAGCTGATCGGTCAGATAGCCGATGGCCGGTAAATGGATTGCGGCGCCCTCCTGGGTGCGAGGAAAGACCCTCCGTTCGCGCTACGGGGGCCCGCTTCCATGCTACGCTCGACGATCGAAATCGAAACTGAACCGACCAGGCGAGCGTTACCGACTCAATGTCGCCTGCGCGCGACGGCTCGGCGGAGCCGCTGCGTCCGGCAACTTGCGAGCCGTGGAGAGTGTCATACAGTCACCACGGTCGCGAGCCGAAGATAAACTTGTAACCCGTGGCAGGAGCGGCCGGGCCGCTTGGGGAGTTCGTCAGTCATGTCAATGTGGGAACCGTTCACCGAACGCGCGCGGCGCAGCATCGTGCTCGCTCAGGAAGAAGCGCAGCGCCTCGGTAACAACTACATCGGGACCGAGCACATCCTGCTCGGGATCATCTC
>JAXDMA010000151.1:0-15784 GCA_034666305.1 Vulcanimicrobiota bacterium | reverse complement strand
CATTACGACGACGACCACGATGACGACTACCCTCGGTGAGGGCTGGTCTGGATCGACGTCGGCGTAACGCAGCCGCAACCGATACAGCACCGACCCTCGCCGAACCGGCGAGGGTTTTTTGTTTCTCAGGAGGTTCCCGTGCTTTCCCTACCGCGCGTCCTGTGCTCGTCCGATGCGACCTCGTCCCCCGCGACGTCGTCGATCACGACGCGCGCGCGCGGCGTCGGATTGCTGGGCTGCGGCACCGTCGGGTCCGGCGTCGCGCGCCGGCTTCTCGCCTCGCATCCCGGGCTGATTCGCGGGATCGCGGTGCGCGATCCGCGCAAACCGCGCGACGTCGCGTGGGATTCCTTCGTGGACGATGCGTTCGAGGTGGTGGACGATCCCGGCGTGCGCGTGGTGGTCGAGTGCATCGGCGGCCTGGGGCTCGCGCGCGAGCTCGTGCTGCGAGCGATCGCGCGCGGTAAGGACGTCGTCACCGCGAACAAAGACCTCATCGCCACCGAAGGGCCGTGGCTGGCGGCGTTTGCGGCGCGCACCGGCGCTTCGCTGCGCTATGAGGCCGCGGTCGGCGGCGCGATCCCCATCGTGCGCGCACTGGGCGGGTCGCTGGCCGACGAGGACGTGCTCGAGATCGGCGGCGTGCTCAACGGCACGACCAACTTCGTGCTCGACGCGATGGAATCGGGCGCGGAGTACGGCGAAGCGCTCGCGGAAGCACAGCGGCTCGGCTTCGCCGAGTCGGATCCGCGCAGTGACGTGGACGGCCACGATGCCGCGCACAAGCTGGCGATTCTCGCCGGGTTGGCGTTCCGGCGGCCGGCCGTATCCACGGCGTTCGCACGGCGCGGCATCGGTGCGATCTCGCGCGACGACGTGCGAGCCGGCGCCGAGCGCGGTTTGCGGCTGAAGCTCGTCGCGGTGGCGCGGCGTGCGGGTGATGCGGTCGAGGCGGGGGTGACGCCCGCCTACGTGCCGGAGGATCATCCGTTCGCGCGCGCGCGCGGCGCGGAGAACGTCGTGCGCGTTCTCGGGCGCGGGTGCGGGCCGCTCGTGTTCTCCGGCGCCGGGGCCGGTGGGGACGCGACCGCGTCGGCCGTCGTTGCCGACGTGTTAGCGGCACTCGATGCGCGCGAGAACATCGCCGTGCACGGCGGCGATGATCTCGTCGCGCGCCCGCTTCGAGCGCCGCTGCTCGTGCGGTTCGCACAAGGCAGCGTCGTGACGAGCGACGCGGTCGCGCTCGATGCCCTCGAAGCCGCCGTGCGCGATTTCAGCGACCGCGGCGAAGTGCGATCGGCGATCCCCGTGTGGCGCGACGCGGCCTGAGCGCTCGATTCTACTGGGCTGGTGCTGGGGCGAGATCGTTCGGGCGGATCGTGATGCGGAACGCGCGGTCTTTGGGGCGCGCGGATTCGATCAGGACGAGGCGCACCGGCACGAAGTCGTGCGGGACCGAGAAGCCGGTGACGGCGTGCGCGGCCGCTCCGGGTTCGAGGCTCCAGCCGCTGTCGAGCGGGCGGCCCGCGATCGTGATGCCGTTCGCGTCGGCGAGCGACGCCTCGAAGTAACCGTGATTCTCGTGCTTGGTGCCGTTACTGACGATCGAGCGGAACACGAGGGCGCGTTCGCCCGGAGCGTTCGGGTTGATGTGATCGGCGGGACCCGCGTCCTTGAGCAACATGCTCTTGATCCGCAGCGTGCCGTTGAAAAGCGTTTGCGACAGCGAGCCGCTGACGCCGGCGGTTTGATTCGCGCCGCCTGGGACGGGCGTAGGTGCGGCGTTCGCGACCAGCGCGTTGCCTCCGAGCACGTATGCCAGCAGCATCGAAGAGACTTGGACGGCGCGTAGTGTTGTCATTGCGGGGTCGTTCGTCGCCGGTAGCATGAAAAGCATTTTCGGCGCGACGGCTCGCTTGTCTCAAAAAGCAACGAAGGGGCGACGCAGTTGCGCCGCCCCTTTGCTCCTTCTCGGGCGATGTTCCGCTACAGCGTGAGCTGGTAGTAGAACTGCATGTTCAGCGGGACGTTGTTCGGGAAGAGCAGGTACGGCTGGTTCCCGCTACCTTGGGTGTAGTTGTAGACGCCGCGGAATGCGGGGTTGGCCGTGGCGCTCGAGTAGCCGGAGTACGGTCCTGCGATGCCGGTTGCGATCGGCTGGTAGCGCGGGTTGAGCGCCGGCTGGCCGTAGAGCTGGTCGAACACGTTTGCGATGAGCACGCCGAACGTCGAATGAGGATTCGTCGGCGACGTGTACTCGATCGTGATCTGCGCCGGGCCGAATCGCGCCGCCGACAGCACGCCGCCGGCGGACGCCGTTTCCGGCGTGCCGCGCGTCGCCGCGACGTTCGGCTTGAAGATCGAGCCCGGGTTGCGCGGGTCGACGTACTGCGTCGCGAACGGCGAGCCGCCGAGCTGCGACGCGATCGATATGTTGGTCTGCGTCACGTTGTACGGCTTACCATTGACCGTGGCGGACGTGAGCAAACCCGAGCCGTACGGATAGCCGTGGTTGTAGTAGATGACCGGATTGATGCGCCACCCGGAACGAGTCTTTTCCTGAATCGCGAGCGCGCCCGCCAGCGGTGACAGGAAGCCGACGCGATAGATGTTGCCGAGCTGCAGCGACGCCGGCGGGATCGTCGGGAAGAAGTTCTCGCCGCCGCTCGTCGGGATGACGTTGGAGAACTCGTTCTGGTACGTCAGCGAGAGCGAGCCCGATAAGCCGTACGCCGCCGTCTTCGTCGCGAAGAACTCGACGCCGGTGATCTGGCTCTTGCCGAGGTTGCTCGGGACCGACGGGCCCAGCAGCGTCTGCCCGAACTGATCGGTCTGCACGACGCCGTTCAACACCACGGGCTGCGCGGTGAGCGCGGTCGCGTCGAACGCCTTGCGGTAGAACGGCGTGACCTTCATCGCGATCGCGTTGGGGAACTGGTGCGTGAACGAGGCCTCCCAGTTCTGGAACGTCGTCGGCTTGAGCGGGTTGATCGGGATGCCGCTCCACACCGCCGCGTTCTCCCAGTACAGCTGGTCGGCGTAGCTCTTGCACGGCCGGTCGAACGTCGTGCCGCAGAACGTCGCGCGCGCTCCGGTGAGCGGGTCTTGCGACGGCACGTTATTGAACGCGTTGAACTGGAAGCGCTGGCCGGCCGCGTCGACGAAGCCGAGCACGGGGAACGTGACCGACCTGCCGTACGCGAGGCGCACGCCGTCGTTCTTGCCGATCTGGTACGCGACGGACATGCGCGGCTCGAGCACGCGCGGCGTACGCGTGGACGCGTCGTAGTCGAAGCGGTCCTTCGCCGGATCGGGTACGCCGCCGGTGAAGCCTTCGGACGTCGGGAGACACCAGGTGATGTCGCACGTCGGAAGGCGGTAGTTCGCGCCGTCGAGCCGCAAGCCGAGCTCGATCTTGAGCGCGGCGGTCGGCGAGTACGTGTCGGTGACGTACAATGCAAAGTCCTGGCGATTGGTAGCGGTGCCTTCGCTCACGTACGGCAGCCGCGTGCCGGGCGGCACGTATGCCGTCGACGTCGCGTTGTTGCCGAGCAGGTAGCCGCAGCCGCCCGGCCCCAGCGGGCAACTCGCACCGTTGGGCAAGAAGTCGGCCACCTCGAACGAGTTGCCGAAGCCGCCGAACGTGTAGAGCGCGTTGGACGCCGACGGGTCGGAGAACACGGGGTGCAGGTACTCGAACTTGCCGCCGATCCCCAGCAGGTTCTGCGAGTTGAGCTGTTTGGTGAGATCGAGCGTGAAGCCGGTGCGCTGACCACCCTGCAGGTCGACGTGGTCGCCGAAGAACGCGCGCGTGCCGTTGTACGGCGCGTCAAAGATCGACACGGCGTTGACGCGGTAGAACTTTGCCGTAGCGAACGTCGACGCGTTGAGGTTGTTGGCGTACTGCAGCTTGAACGTCGCGTTCGGCTCCGACACGAGCTCGATGCCGTGCCCGCCGATCAGCTGCGTGAGCGACGTCTGCCCCAGGGTGAACGGCATCACCGATTGGATCTGCGCCTTGGTGAGGCCCAGCTGCTGCTGCGCCGTGGCGAGGAACAGCGGGTCGTTGATCTTGTACGACAAGTTTTCGGTGCCCTGACCGAGGTGGATCACGAACCCCGTGTTGTCGTAGAAGAGCTGCAGCGACTGGTTGTTGTCGCGGCCGAACTTGTAGACGGTGTTGTTGGTGACCTCGTTGAGCCATTGGTACGCGCGCCCGCCGAAAAACGCGCCCAGCGGCAACGGATCCGCGCCGCCGGCGCCGTAGTGCGCCGCGCCGCGGCTGCCGTACAGCGCGCTGTAGTTCGAGAAGCGCCCGTTCGGGCTGGCGAACCCGTACTCGCCGTGCAGCTCGTGCGTGTAGTACCCCGAGAACACGTCGGCTTCGAACTGGCCGAACGCCGGGTTCTTGCCGCGCTTGGCGATTACGTTGATGGACCCGGTACCCGAGTTCCCGGTCGACGCGTTGCCCGTGCCGGGCGTGACTTGGAAGTTCGCGGCGCCGTTGATCACGAGCGCGTTGACGAACTGGCTGGTGAACGCATCGGTGTAATCGATGCCTTCGAATTGATATCCCTCTTCGTTTTGGCGCCCGCCGCGCAGCACGGGATAGCCCGTGTTGTCGAACGACGCGCCCGGGATGGCGGCCAGCAGGTTCACCTCGTTGGTAGCGCCCGTCTTGCCGAGCGTCGTGGCGATCTGCGTGTCGTTGAAGTTGTACTGATCGACCGTTTGCGCCGGCTGAAAGGCAGAGCTCGTGGAACGCGCCTTCGTGGTACCAATCGTCACCAGCGACTTCGACAGCGTCGTCGACGCCGTCACGACCTGGTCTTGCGCGACGGTGATGCCGCCGGCGGTCAACGTCGAGTACCCGGCGAGCCGGTACGAGATGGAATAGGTGTCCGGGTTGACGCCCGTCAGGGAGAAGAACCCCTTGGCGTCGGTCGTCGCGGTGTATTTGTCGTTCGACGAAACCGCCGTGACGACGACGCCTGCGACCGGTGCCGTGGTCGTCCCGGACTGCGTGGTGACCGTGCCGGAGATGGTGCCCGTCGTTCCCGCCGCGAAAACCGGCGAAACGAGCGTGCACAGGAACGTGAATAGGATGCCGAGCACGATGAGGGCGCGTGCTATACGTCCGCCCTGACGCGCATCGGCGATGCGATGGATCACGTGTGTACCTCTCAAGAGTGAGATACTTCCGATGCTCGCACGCGGCGCGATGCGTCACAAGGCGAGAAAATGCCGACGTTGTGCCAGCGCGCGCGCGCGCGGCAGAACGATGGCAGTTAATTCGGTCCGTTGATCTCGAGCAGCGCGAGAAAGGCGTCGGCCGTCAGCAGCAGCTCTGCTTCGTTCGCATCGCGGCCGTGTGCCACGAACGCGTCGTAGTCCGGCCACAAGCGCGCGTGCAGCACTTCGATGACGGGATCGCGCCAGAAGCACTGGATCGGGAGAAACGGCGTCTCTTGCGCCTTCGCATGGCGCTCGGCCGCTCCGATCAGCGCCGCGGCCAGCGTGTCGTCGCCCGCGCGCTGCACGATGCGAGCGGTAAAGTCGAGCGCCATCAGCGTGAGAGCGCCCGGCGTACCGTCGATGGTGGCGAGCACCTCGCGCATCGCTCGAGCCGCTTGCCCGAGATCGTCTTGGATCTCGTGCACGAGCGCGCCGACGCACAGCAGATGCGCCGTCGTCGCCCGGTTGCCGAACGCACGGCTCTCGTCGATGGCGGACTCGATGATCGGCAGCGCCTCCTCTATGTCGCCGCGCGCGCACAGCGATTCCGCGAGGTTGCCCTGCATCACCAGCGCGTTGAGGTCGTCGCCTTGCTCGCGGAAGATCGTCGCGGCCTCGTGGAAGCGCTGGACCGCATCGTCATGGTCGAGCCGGAAGTCGAATGCCACCGTGCCGAGCGCGCCGATCGCGATCGCCTCGCCGCGGCGGTTGCGGATTCGCACGTTCATCTCGCGCCCGAGCCGGAATAACCGCTCCGCTTCATCATAGTCGCCGCGGAACTTCGCGACGATCCCCAGGAAATTCAAGACCGGCGAGCGCTCGAACACGTCGCGGTCGCCCAGCAGCGCGTCGGCCGCGCGTGCGTGCGTCTCCGTGCCGGTGAGGTCGCCTTGCACGAACGCGATCCGCGCCGTCGCGGCGTGCAGCCGCGCGCGCAGCAACGGCGCGAGCTTCTCGCTGCGCTCGACGAATAGTTCGCACCGCACGCGGCCTTCGTGCGGATGGCGCACCGCGAACCACTGGCGCACGGCGGCGATGCACAGCTCGGCGCCCGTCGCGATGAGGTCGTCGTCGCGCAACGCGCGATCCAGCGCGGCACGGACTTCGTCGATCACGGTTTCGCTCTCCATGAGGGCGGCGCGATTCGTGCCCGTGCCGGAACGCGCGGCGATCGCGTCGAGCCGCTCGCGGCACCAGCGCACGTGCGCTGCGTGCGCGGCGCGGCGCTGCTCGACGGCCGCGGGCAGCGTGTCGGCGGCATCGCGCACGGGATCGATCATGCGCCAGCGCGTGATGCCGTCGTGTGAGGCGGCGTCGAGCAGCGAGCGGCTCGCCATCGCGCGCAGCAGGACGTCGGCGCGGCGCGCGTCGATGCGGTCGATCGGTATCACCGTCGCTGCATCCGACGCCGAGAAGCTGCCGCGGAACGCGGCGACCGCGCCGAACACGATGGCCTCGTCCGGGTCCAGCGCGCCGACGGCGCTCGCCAGCAACGAGGCCAGCGTCGCGCGGTCCGTCGCGCCGGGCGGTTCGGCGGCGTCGTCGCGGTCGAATGCATGAAGGAGCGCTTGCGCGGTGGTGCCGGCGAGGCGCCCGACGGCGAGCTCGATCTCCAGCGGCGAGCCGGCCAGACGGTCGAGCAGCGCGGCGACGTTGGGATCGTCCGGCGCCGCGCCGATCCCGGCGGCAACTGCGCGGTCGGCGAACAGCGCGCGCGACGCCTCGGCGCCGAGTGCCTCCAGATGGATGACGGACTCGTCGAACGCGTCGAGTGCGACGCGGCTGGTGATGAGAAAACGCAGCGGCGCGCCGGCCAGCTCGTCGAGCACGTCGCGGCAGGCGTGCGCGCCGCGCTCGCAGCCGTCGAGCACGACGAGCGTCGGATCGGTGACCGCGTTGCTTACCGCATGCGCGACGTCGCCGGGCGCGGTCACGCCGAGCGCGGCGCCGATGCGCGCGAAGATCTCGTCGCGGTTGGTCGCACCCAGGGCATCGACGAATCGCACGTGCACGAAACGCGCGGCGGCTTCGTGCGCGACGGCGAGCGCGAGGCGCGTCTTGCCGACGCCGGGCGCGCCGACGACCGTGACCACGCGGTGCGCTTCAATCGCGCGGCTCACGAGCGCAACGTCTTCGTCACGGCCGATCAGCGCGGAAAACGGCTGCGGCAGCGCGTCGTCGGCAGCGTGCTCGCGCGCGTAGCCGTCCGCTGCGACCCGGTCGCGCCCTTCGGCTTTGGCGCGGTACAGCTCGCGGTCCGCGGCGGCGAACAGCTCTTGTAAGTTGCCGCCGCGCGCGGGCTCGGCGGCGGCGACGCCGACGCTCACCGTCAGGCGGCCCGCTTTGCCGACGGGATGCTGGATCGCGAGCGCCGCGACCGCGGCGCGGATACGTTCCGCCGCCGCGATGCCGCCTTCGAGCGACGTTGCCGGCAAGATGGCGGCGAACTCTTCGCCGCCGTAGCGCGCGAAGCGATCGCCCGCGCGCTGCAGCGTCGCCGACGCCGCGTGCGCGACGCGGCGCAGCGCGTCATCGCCGGCGAGGTGCCCGTAGCGGTCGTTGAAGACCTTGAAATAGTCGATGTCCAAAATCGCGACGACCAGCGACGTGCGGTCGCGCGCGGCGCGCTTCCATTCTTCGCGCAGCCGGGCGTCGAACGTGCGGCGGTTCGCGACGCCGGTGAGCCCGTCGGTCTGCGCGGATTCGGCGAGGAACCGCGCGGCGAGCGCGAGCGTGACGATCAGCGCGAGATCGTCCGTGACGCGCACCTCGCGCGAGATCAGCAGCGCGCCGTCGACGTCCACGTCGGTGAGCGGGATTTCGAGCGGATCGTCCCCGAGGCGGCCCGACTGCCCGCGCATCGGCCGGCCGTCGCGAAACACGACGAGCGCGACGCCGTCCGCCCCGAAATGCTCCCGCAGATCGGCCGCGGCGCACGCGAGCGCGTCCGCGAGCGGCTGCGAACCGCGCAAGACGTCGGCGACGCGGCGGGCGGCGAGCGCGGTCAGCATCGAACTGGAGCGCGGCGGGTCACCTAGACTATTTCGGCCGAATGGGCCGGAAGGGTGACCGGTCCGCTCCGCGAACCCAGGTCGGTCGCGGGCGCGCCCGTGGAACATGCCGACGTAGCTCAGTTGGTAGAGCAGCGGTTTCGTAAACCGCAGGTCGCCGGTTCGAGTCCGGCCGTCGGCTCCAGATTAAGATCCCGGTCGACTTACTCCCAGGCGCGGTAACCCCACGGGACGGTTCGTGGTAGAATGAGGTATGCCGCGGCAGTACATTCAGCCAGACCCAGACCCGCTCCGCCCGGCCCCGGACGGCGGCGGCTCGTTTGCGCCGAGCGGGCCTGAGACTGATATCGGGCCGATGGTCGATTTCTCCCGAAAAATCGCAAGCCCCGACGAGGGCGGCCAGGCGCTTGTTCAGAGCATCAAGGACATCAGGCGCGAGATTAGGCGTGATTTGGTCTGAGGCCCTTCGTTAGGGCCTCCACGAGCGCGGGATGCGCGAACGTCGCGACGACAACATTGCCAAGCGCCGTCGCGACGCGTTCAGCTATGACGTCGAATGCGATCGGCTGGCGTCGCTCTACGATGAGGACGCCCCAGGCGTCGTCGAGGTGGCGGAGCGGTACAACCATCATTCCGTGGTATGTAATGCCGTGCGAACGGAGCACTTCCGGGCGATTCCCCGCCGCTGTTTCCGGAAGGTTGACGATCCGCTGGCGCTGCCAGCAACGCGGTACGGGATCGCTTCCGCTTGTCAGAAAGTAGGCCCGCTTCAGAATGGCCGCTTCATCCTCATCTACGTTGCCCGTAACGAAGTATAAGCCGGACACGGTCACGCCAGCCTCGCGATAGCGGTACACCAAGACGCGCACCGGCTCGGCAACGGCGAACCAGCGCAGCGCCTCGTCGATCACCTTCGCGCATTTTAGGAAAGCGAAAGCGTTCTTCGCTGCAATCGTTCCTGATGCAGCGAGCACGGCATCTGTCGCAGCGATCGACGATGTGTACGACACCAACAGGCTCGACACGTTGTCAACCAAGTCGTCATACTTTGTCGAGAGCTGATCAATCTTCTGCGGCTGTAGCTCTAACTCAGTCCCCCCGGGGAGTTTCAGCCCTTTAATGAGTGGAAGCACGAATACGGAGAAGGTAAACACCAGCCCAGCTATAGCAGTCGTATCCGCACCGTCACGAGCAACTCGCGACACAGTGAACGCTCCTCCAGCAAGGAGCCACAACACGCGAATCCAACGCCAAGCGCCACTCGGCAGCGGATCCATTAGAACGGTCTCCCGCTTCCGGCGAGCATTTGCGGCGAAAGTCCGGTCGCGTCGCACCAGCCGACGAAGAGCCTACCGAGCGGCGTTATCGCAACGCTCGTCATCGCCGCCCCACCTATTGCAGCTCCCTGCGTAATGAATCCGAACCGATCGAGATAATCGATCCAGTCGCGAAAGCCGAGCGCTGCACCCTGCTCGACCGCGCGGTCGTAGTACGTACGTATGTCCGCGAGGGTAAGCTGGTCGCCATTGGTGAGTCTTTGTTTCATCGCACGAAGCTGCGACGGCAATATAGCAGCGGCGGCGGTGTCAAAGTAAGGGATTGCGATGTGTCGTGAAAGTGCGACGCCCGGCAGCGGATTTTCCGCCGCAAATGCGTCCCGGGGGCGATTCGCGAAGTTCTCTATCAGAACGGCTGCATGTGTTTCGGCGTCTCGCCGTTTCGCCGTCGAGACGTCCTGCGCGAGGTTGCGCGCGATGGCGATCTCGGCGCCCGGAATCGCCGAACGTGGCGGATCCTTTCGCCACACGTCCCGAGCGAGAGGCCTGATTACGGCGCGTGCGACGACTGCGAGGCTTAGGATCGCAAGAGGCCATGCGAGCCACGACACGGCGCGCAATCCCGCGCCGATCCAATGAGCGAAAGTGCCGGCGACATCGAATGGATTCGCGGGCGGAGGGCTTGCAAGCAATTGCCGGCGCTTCAGTGCCGCGACAAGGAGGGCATCATAATCGGACTTCGGCGCGCACTTTCGCAGGAGCCGAAGTGCGTGTTCGCTGCTGACATCGAGGGACAGCAACTCGTACACACACGGTTGCTGCCCGCCCGAGGCTTTCGCTACGTCGGGGCGCGTTCCGAAGGCGGTGACCCCCGCTGCCACCGCAAACGCAACGTAGAGCGTCATCAAGCGCATCGAACCCTCCCCGGCATGGTTTGCGTGGGCTTGGCGGCTCTGGTCCCCAGACCTTTTTGGCAGGACCGGTTTCGCGCCCGCCGCGTGCCGATCTCGCCTCGATGAAAGAAGCGCCGGCCCTGCGGCCGACGCTTCCTACAAGCCAACGATGCCGTAATTACGTTGGCGGTGCTACTGGCCGATCTGGCCGTTCATCACCGTGATGTCCAGCGTCCCCAGACCCGTCGTGTAGTCGTAGCCCGGCAGCGCCGTGTACAGGCCGTTGCCGCCCGTGATGATGTCGTGGAACCCGCCCAGCGTCTGCGTCGGCGGCGGGCCGTTGACCGTCGTCGTGTTGTTCTGGTGTTCCCGGTAGTTCAGGTAGAACTGCGGCGCGGCGAACCCGAGCGCGTTGCCGTGCGCGGACATGAGCCGCGCGTACGAACCCATCGCGATCGGGGACGCTTCGCTCGTCCCACCGACCGCGCAGCCCGCGCTGCAGTCGCCCACGCCGGGGATGTTGCTCCCGTAGACGCGATACGCTCCCGCAACCGCGTCTGCCGTCATCGCGATGTCCGGCAGCCCGCGCAAGTTGGTGACAGCGGGACCGCTGGGAAGAATCTGCGACTGTTTCTCCCACGACGTCGCGTTCTCGAACTGGCTCAGACCGCCGCCGCCGGCATTCCACGCGGCTTCGCCGGCGTAGCTCGCGTCGGCCGCGTTCGCGACGGCGGACGTACCGCCCACGCCCACGGCGTACGGCGAGACCGCGGGATATTCGACCATCGGCGGGCCGGACATCGGCGCACCATTGGTTCCGGCGAGCGCGCACGACGCGCCGGTATCGCCGGTCGACACGAACATCGTTTGACCTTGTGCGGCGGCCTGCATGAACAAGTTGTCGTCGACCTTCATCGCGCCGTCCAGCCATGCCGAGTACTCGCACTCGCCGAACGACGAGTTCCCGAGCTGCGCGACGTTCTGCCCCACCCACTTGCTGTACGCATTCGCAATGTCGGAATCCGACAGCGACGTCGTGTCGTAGATGTAGAGCATTTGCACGTTTTGCGCCATGCCGGTGGAGCTTTGGGTGTCGAGGTCCCACTCGACGACGCCGGCGGTGTCGGGACTCGAAAGCCCAACCTTGACGACGGTGACCGGAACGTGCGGCAAGCCTTGCTTGTCCTCGGCGAACGCGAGGTCGGTGACGGTTTGCGAGACGTCACCTTCCGCGATCACGGCGACGCTGGTTCCCGAACCGGTCGGCGTGCCGCCCGCATCGTAATACGTCTGCACCGTCGCCGCCTCGAAGCGCGGCACGCACTGCCCGGTCGGTGCGACCGCGCCCTTGAGACAGTTTACCGGCGTGACCGACATCTTCGCCGCGTTCGTCAGCCCGAGCACTCCGCTCACGACGCCGCCGAGCGACGACGGTACGAGCGCGGGCGTCGTGTTCACGTACAGCTTGGAACCGCCGGCGGTGAACGCGTGCAACGACGTGTTGAACGCTTTGGCGGCCTGCGCCGCGGTCCCGTCCGCGCTGACCAGTTGCGTGCCGGCTTGCACGTTGGTGAACCCTTGGCCGCGCAGGTACGACACGACCGATTGCACGTCACTGGGCGTCGGGCCGAACTGCGCCGCGAACTGGCCCGGCGAGATTTTCTGCCGCGCCGCGATGAGCGATGCGAGCTGGTCCTCGTTGTGTAAGGCGAGGCCGACGCGCACGGTAAGCGGAGTCGAGGGTTCCAACGCGCCCGCATCGGTGGCGCCGGCAATCGCCGCGCCGCGCGTCGCGGTTGCCGACCAGCCTGCCGGCGCAACGATGACGTCTTGCGCCGCGCGGCCGTGCGCGGCGGCGCCCGCTGCGCCGCCGCCGCCGGGGAGAAGATGGCTCATCACGCCGCCGCCGGAGCACGACGCGGTGAGCAAACCGGTGCTGATTGCGATGCCGAGGAGCTTTTTCATCGTCGTGCCTCTATCTCAGCGCCGCGTAGAGACGCGCGATGTCGAGGCTGCCGAGGCCGGTCGTGTAGTCATAGTGCGGCAGCGACGTATACAGGCCGTTGGTGCCTTGCAAGATGTCGTGGAACGGTCCCACGAGCTCGGTCATCGGCGGCCCGTTGATCTGCTGCGGCGTGCTCGCGCGGTAGACGTTGTAGAGCACCGGCGGTGCGAACCCGAGCATGTTGCCGTGCGCGCTCTGCATGCGAGCGTAGACGCCCGCGGCCATCGGCGAGGCGAGGCTCGTGCCGCCGTTGACGTACGACGCACCGCCCATCCACGTGATCGCGCCGGTCTCGAGTCCGGCGTCGTATGCGACGTCGGGGAGTCCGCGGAACGTATAGCCGGCCGGCGTCGTTCCGACGATCTGCGTCGGCGACTCCCACGACGGCGAGTATTCGAACTGGCTCAGCCCGCCGCCGCCCGATTGCCACGCCTGTTCGCCGAGATACGTGCCGTCGACGTTACTGAAGATATCGGTGCCGCCCACGGCGACCGCGTACGGCGACGCTGCCGGATATTCGACCATCGGCACGCCGCCGACGCCGCCGTTGGGCGGAACGCCCGCGGCGCCGCAGTAGCCGCCGGTGTCGCCGGTGGACGCGAACAGCGTCTGTCCTTGCACCGCGGCTTCGACGAGGATCATGTCGCCGACGAGCATGTCGCCGGACTGGTACGGGAACACTTCGCAGCCGCCGACCGACGCGTTCATGATCGGAGCGCGGTCGTCGCTGACCCAGCGGTTCATGGCGACGGTCATGTCGGTGAACGACCACGAGGCGACTTCGTATAAGTCGAGCGCCTTGAGGTTGTACGCCATGCCTTGCGTGTACGTCATGTCGAGCGTCCACTCACCGTTGCCGGTGACGTCGGACGAAAGCGGCTGCACGTGGATCTCGTTGATCGGAACCTGCGGTAGTCCGAACTTCGTCGCGCCGTAGCGGAAATCGCTGATCCCGATCGAGGGATCGCCGACGATGAAGATCGCGACTTCGGTGTTGGTGGCCGGCGGCGTCGAACCGGCGTTGTACGCGATGTTGAACGTCGCGGGGTCGTACCAGCGCGGGCACACCGGCGCGCCTGTCGTCCCGTTGACATTCTGCAGACAACCCGTGGGGCTCGGCGAACCGTTTGCATCGAAGACGCCGGGTTGCGCGCCGGAAATCGGCTGCGGCTTCACCGGATTCGCCTTGAGTCCGGGAACGTTGGTCAAGCCGAGTACCGCCACGACGTTTCCGCCGAGCGCGCTCGGCACGAACGCCGGCTGCGTGTTCGCGAAGTACGACGCGCCGTTCACGGAAAATCCGTGCAGCGTGGTGTTGAATGCCTTCTCGACGGTTCCGGCGGACGCCGTTCCCGACACGAGCATGTTGTTCGGCGCGGCCGTCACGTTGCTGAAACCCTGATTGCGCAAGTACATGGTCGCTGCCGCGACCTGATCGCTCGACGGCGCGAACCGGCTCACGAACGCGTCACGCGAGAGGACTTGCCGCGCCGCGATCGCCGCTTTGGCCGCGTCGACGTCGCGCATCTGCAGGCCCAGCGTCACCGTGACGGGCTTGGTGGCGGCGAGCTCGCCGAGATCGGCGGCGTTCGCCAGCGCCATGCCGCTGGTACCGGTGGCCGCCCAGCCCGGCGGCGCCGTGACCCCCGATTTTGCGCGCGTGGTGTGCGCACCGGTCAGGCTCATGGGGCTCTGCGTCCCCGCGGCGCCCGCGGCCGGTATCGTACTCGCGCTGTGGCCTCCCGAACAGGAGGCGGTGATCACTCCGGTGATGACGGCCAGGGCCGCGACTCTTCTCATCAGGCGAACTCCTCTCGCCTACAAGCTAGCCGCCCGGAGTCAACACCCCCATACGCAAAATCGGGTAGACGCGCCCCTAGACCGGGGCCGGGACCCGCATCGTGGCGCGGTCGCCGATCGCACGCTGGTACTGCGGCGGCCAGGCCACCTCGGCGCCCAGCGCGCGGGCGGCGAACAGCGGCCAGTACGGGTCGCGCAGCAGCTCGCGCGCGAGGAAGACGAGGTCGGCGCGGCCATCGGCCACGATCGCCTCGGCATCGGCAGGCTCCGTGATCAAGCCGACGGCGCCGCTGGAGATCCCGGCCTCGCGGCGGACGCGCTCGGCGAACGGGGTCTGATAGAGCGGCGCGGCGGGGATCGTCCCCGGCGGCACAGGCACGGCGCCGCCGGAGCTGACGTCGATCAAATCGACGCCTTGCTCGCGCAGCAGGCGCGCCAGCTCGATGGTCTGCTCGACGTCCCAGCCGCCGGCCACCCAGTCGGTCGCCGAGAGCCGCACGAACAGCGGCAGCCGTTCGGGCCACACGGCGCGCACCGCGCGCACGATCTCGAGCGGCAGCCGGGTGCGGTTCTCGAACGAGCCGCCCCAACGGTCCGTCCGCGTGTTGACCAGCGGCGAGAGAAACTCGTGGACGAGGTAGCCGTGGGCGCCGTGAATCTCGATCACCGAGCCGCCCGCCTCGAGCGTGCGGCGCGCGCCGTCGGCAAAGGCGCGGACGATCGCGGCGATGCCGGCTTCATCTAATGCCCGCGGCACGGGGTACGTCGGGTCGAACGGATCCGTCACGGGCGCGACCGGCGTCCAGCCGCCGGCATCGAGCGGCACGGCGCCGCGCCCCTCGGCCCAAGGCCGGAACGTCGAGGCTTTGCGCCCGGCGTGCGCGAGCTGCGTCCCCCACGCGGCGCCCTGGCCGGTGCAGAAGCGCGCGATGCGCGCCAGCTCCTGGACGTGCGCGTCCTGCCAGATGCCGAGGTCTTCGGGCGAGATGCGCCCGTCCGCGGTGACCGCGATGGCCTCGGTGAGCACCAGCGAGGCGCCGCCGACCGCGCGGCTGCCGAGGTGGACCACGTGCCAGTCGTTCGCGAAGCCGTCGACGGACGAGTATTCGCACATCGGCGAGACGGCGACCCGGTTGCGCAAGGTCACGTCGCGCAGGCGCAAGGGGGAGAACAGCGAGGACATCGTTCGCTTGTGACGTCGCCGAAACGCGTGCGGTTTCGCACGGTAGGGCAAAGCCGTCCGCAGGTGCGTCTCAGCCGCATCACGGACGGTTTGCTATCGCTCGCTCAGAAAGGGTGTTCTCATGTCCCGTTTTGCGCTCGTATGCTTCTGCGCGTTCGTCTTCGGACTCGCTCCGGCCGGCGCGCAGACCGCGCCGTCCCCTGCACCGGCAGTCGTCACCGCGCCGTCGCCGGAGGCCGTGAAGATCGTTTCTGCCCTGAGCAAAGTGCAGTCGTTCCGTGCGCAGATGAGCTCTCCGAGCGGCGTCGCCGGCACGATCACCTTCGTGATGCTGCCTGCGAGGCGCACCAAGGCGGTCGTCGCGTTCGGCTCCATGTTGA
>JAXDMA010000150.1:0-8247 GCA_034666305.1 Vulcanimicrobiota bacterium | reverse complement strand
GGGATCGTTCCGACGCCGCCCGCGTACAGCGTCGACGGGTGAACGTGCCGCCCTTCCATCAGGCAGAACATCTCGCGCGTGTAGCGGCTGATCTGCAGCGCCTGGCGGTAGAAGTCGCCCGTGAACGGGTTGAGCGCCGTCATGATGTCGGAGATCATCGCGTAGCCGTGGATGGCGGCGCTGGGCGCGGGCGTCCGCGTCGCTTTTTCCCAGACGGACGGGTTGGTCTCCTTGACCATGTTCTCGCAGAAGTCGACCCCGACCAGGTTCTCCTGGAAGATGTTGTGGTCGAACATGTACTCCGCGGCCTCACCGAGGTTCATGATCCACTCGGCGATGTGCGGCGGCTTCACGCCGAACGCCATGTTCTGCGCGTACACCGAGCACACGGCGTGGTTGTCGCCGCAGATCCCGCAAATGCGCGACGTGATGAAGTGGGCGTCCCGCGGATCCTTGCCCTTCATGAAGATGCTGTAACCGCGGAAAATGGATGACGTCGCGTGACACTCCGCGACTCGCTTCGCCGCGAAGTCGATCTTCGTGTAGATGCCCAGGCTGCCGACGATCCGAGTGATCGGGTCCCAGGACATCTCGACGAGACGTGATTTCTCGGTGCCGCCCGACGCGCTCGGCAGATCCTTGATAGCCAACGTTCAATCCCCTCGCAAACTCAGGTGTGGCGAAGCGCTAGGAATACGAGCCCGAGCGCGGTTTGTAGCCGGTCGTGATCTGGCCGCCTTTGTGGCGCCACTTCGGTTCCTTGTCCGCCGTGCGCATCGTGATCTCGCGCAAGCCGCGCACCATGTTGCCGTAGATGCCGCTGACGGTCGACGAGAGTTTCGCGCCGGGCGGTTCGTCCATGAAGGGCATGAATTTGTCGGGGAAGCCCGGCATCGTGCAGCCGATGCAGATGCCGCCGACGTTGGGACAGCCGCCGACGCCGCCGGTCCATCCGCGTTTGGTGACGTTGCACTTGACGACGGGACCCCAGCAGCCCAATTTCACCAGACACTTGGGCGAGTCGTACACGGTCGCGAAGTCGCCCTGCTCGTAGTAGCCGGCGCGGTCGCAGCCTTCGTGCACCGTCGCACCGAACAGCCACGTCGGCCGCCCCGCTTCGTCGAGCGGAATCATCGGCGCGTTGCCGGCTGCTTGCCACAGCAGATAGAGGATCGTCTCCGACAAGTTGTCGGGCTGCGTCGGGCAGCCGGGGACGCATACGATCGGCACGCCCGCGCTTGATTTCCAATCCCAGCCCAGATAATCGAGGATGCCCATCGCGCCCGTTGGGTTGCCGGCCATCGCGTGAATGCCGCCGTACGTTGCGCAGGTTCCGGCGGCGAGCACCGCCCATGCTTTGGGCGCGAGCTTGTCGATCCAACCCGCGAACGTTCTGGGCTGATCGGTGCCGGGCTCGTTGCCGAACCCCGTGAAGTAGCCTTCGGACTTGATGGATTCGTTGGCGATCGAACCTTCGATGACGAGCACGAACGGATCGAGCTCACCACGTTCCGCGGCGAAGAACGCCTGCAAGAATTCCGCGCCGCCCAAACTGTACTCGATGAGCGGCCAGTGGAACTTGACCCGCGGCAGTCCCGGGAGTGCGCCGAGCGCGATCTCTTCGATCGCCGGCTGCGTCGCCGACGTCAGCGCGACGGAATCGCCGTCGCAACTCAAACCGGCCGGGATCCACAGAACGTTGACGAGCGCATCGCTCGCAGTGATCGCCATCGTTGGCGCCTCCGAGAACCGATCGCGTCGAATCAATGCGTGGAGGGCGTACGTGGTGTCGCACTCGCGCTGCCCGCGGAGAGTGCGGCGTCAGTTCGCTCGGCGCTCGTGCGGCGCAACCGAAGCGGTACAAGACTTGGGTGAAATCGTCCGAGAGAATCGGGTCGGGTCGCGCCCTTGCGCTTCACCCGTCTGTCGGCTACCGTACCGTAAAGGTCATCTTAACGCAAGCCCCAACTTCGCTCGCATACTCGCTCGAGAAAGGAGGCTTCGGTGCATGAGCTATCGGTCGCGCTGAACCTCCTCGAGGGCGTTCAAGAGACCGCTCTGCGCGACGGCATCGAGCGCATTCTCGCCGTGCACGTTCGCGTGGGCGCGCTGAGCGGAATCGCGCCGGACGCGCTGAAATTTTCCTGGGAGCTAGCGACCGCCGGGACGGTCGCCGCCGACAGCGCCTTGCGCATCGAAGACGTGCCGCTCGTCGTGTTTTGCGAACGCTGCGCGGCGGAACGCGCGCCCCGAGCCGCGAGCGGCTTGGTGTGTCCTTCGTGCGGAAGCGCGTGCCCGACGATCGTTCGCGGCCGCGAACTCCAGCTCGTCGCCATGGAGGTTCCCGAATGAAGTATCGCGTCGTGCAGATCGAACAAAGTATCCTGCGCAAGAACGCCGCGTTGGCGGACGCGTTGCGCGCCAGGTTCGCGGCGACGCATACGCTGGTGGTGAACCTGCTCTCGAGTCCCGGCTCCGGCAAGACCACACTGCTCCAGGAAACGCTGGCGCGGACGTGCGACCGGTACCGCGTGGGCGTGCTGGTCGGCGATCAAGCGACCGACAATGACGCGCGTCGCTTGTCGCAATACGGCGCACCCGTGCGTCAGATCACGACCGCGGCGGAATGCCGGCTCGACGCCGACATGATCGGCAAGGCGCTCGAGGACTGGGGCGCCGGTCCGTTCGACGTGCTCTTCATCGAGAACGTCGGCAACCTGATTTGCCCCGCGGAATACGATCTGGGCGAGGACGTGCGCGTCGTCGTGTTCTCGGTGACCGAGGGCGAGGACAAGCCGCTCAAGTACCCGCTGGCCTTCAATACCTCGCACGTGGTCGCGATGACGAAGATGGACATCGCGCAAGCCGTCGGCTTCGATCGCGACGCCGCCTACGCCAGCATTCGCCAAGTGAACCCGGGCGTCACGGTCGTCGAGCTGTCCGCGCGTACCGGCGCCGGCATGGACGACTGGATCGCGCTGATCGAGCGGCACATCGCCGCGAAGGCCCCGCCGCGCGAGGCGAGCTTGCGCTGACCCTACCCTAGATCCGGCACGTCCGGCGCCCTTGCTTCTCCAAGTACCGCTGATGGTAGTCTTCGGCGCGGAAGAACGGCGCCTCGGGAAGAATCTGCGTGGCGATGGGTCGGGAGAATCGCGTTTGAGCGCGGGCTTTGCTTGTTTCCGCGGCGGTCCGCTGTGCCTCGTCCGTGGTGAACACGGCCGAGCGGTACTGCGTCCCCACGTCCGGCCCTTGGCGGTTCAGCTGCGTGGGATCGTGGAGCGACCAGAAGGCGTCCAACAGCGTGTCATATGCGACGACATCGGCATCGAAGGTGACGCGGACGGCCTCGGCGTGACCGGTGCGGCCGGTGCAGACGTCGCGGTAGGTCGGGTTCTCCGTCGCCCCGCCGGCGTAGCCGGCCTCGGCGTCGAGCACGCCCGGGATGTCGCGGAAGTCGGCCTCGACGCCCCAGAAGCAGCCGGCGGCGAAGGTGGCGGTTTGCTTGTTCACGGTGTCTTCAACCACCGCCGGGACTGTGCGGTGGCGGCTTGAGGACGTTCGAGAGCCGAGCGATTGAAAACATCGCGACCGCGCCCGCGACCGCCGGCGACCGTCGCTGGGCGGCCGCGAGCGCGGTCGCGATCGTCGCGCTGTTCGTGGTCTCGATCCCGTTCTCGCGGATGCAGATCGGTACGGTTCCGGCGTTCGTGCCGACGGTCGTCGGCGCCGGCGTCGTGGCGCTGATGCTGACCACGGTGCTGCTCTACGTGCAGTACCGGATCGAGCGCGATCTCAAGCTCGCGCTGCTCGCGATCGCCTACGCGTTCGCCGCGCTCACGCAGACGCTGTACGTGCTCACCTTCCCGGGAGTTTTCTCGGCGACGGGGCTCTTGGGCGCCGGCCTTCAGACGGCGTCCTGGTTCTACATCGCGTCGCAAATCGGTTTCGGGTTTTTCCTCATCGCCGTCGGCGTCGCCGCGCGGCGCGGCTCGCGGCTTTCGCGCAACGGCGTGCGGATGCTCGGACTCGGCACGCTGGTCGCCACCGTCGCGTTCGCGTTCGTCATCACGCTCGGGAACGACATCATCCCCGCAGCCAACGACGGCAACGCGTTTACTGCATTCTGGAAGCACTTCGTCGCGCCGGTCGTCGCGGCCGAAATGCTGATCGCGGTGCTCGTCGTCGCGAACGGGCTGGAGACGGTGACGCAGGTGTGGCTCGGCATCGTGCTGCTCGCGCGGCTCGTCGCGATCGTGACGGGCGCCGAGCTGTCGTCGGGCCGGTACTCGTTCGGCTGGTACGCCGCGCGCGTGGAAGAGCTCGTCGCGGCGGTCGTCGTGCTCGCGATCTTCCTCGCGAAGATCAACGATCTGATGCTGCGGCTTGCGGCACGCAGCCGCTCCACCGCCGAAGCGCTCGAGGTGGGCGAAGCGCGCTATGCGTCGCTGGCGAACGTCGTGCCGCAGCTGATCTGGACGACGAACGCGAACGGCGACTTCGAGTACGTCAACGACCGGTGGGTGGCGTACACGGGCTTCGATCTCAACGCATCGCGCGAGGCGGGCTTGCGCACCGCGCTCGATCCCGACCAAGAGGCGGGCGTTCGCGAGCGCTGGCGGCAGAGCTTGCGCACCGGCGAACCGTTTGCGGCCGAGTACCGGCTGCGCGAGCGCGCGACCGGCCGTTACCGCTGGTTTCTCGCGAACGCGGTTCCCGTGCGCGGCCGGCGCGACGAGGTCGTAGCGTGGATCGGCACGTGCACCGACGTCGACGCGCAGAAACGGCTCGAGGAGCGCGATGCGTTTCTGGCGCGCGCGGGCGAGCGGCTCGGAGCGTCGCTCGACGTCACCGCGACGGTCGCCGCGATCAAGACGCTCTTGATCCCGCGCTTGGCCGAACGCACGTGGGTCGCGCTGCTCGACGACGACGGCCGCTACGTGCTCACCGGCCTCGGCAGTACCGATCTGGGCGACGAGCTGGATGCGCGCCGCTGGCTCGGCGCGCCGATCCAGTCCGCGCTGCACGATCCGGTCGCGGCGATCGTCGCGGGCGGCGACCCGGTGGTGCTCGAGCACCCCGACCAATTCCCGGACCCGTGGGCGCGCGACGCCGGCCCGAACGCCGCGATGGTGGTGCCGCTCGTCAGCGGCGACCTCGCCGTCGGCGTTCTGGTGCTCGTGCGCACCGGCGGCCGCGCCTACGACGCCGTCGACGCCGGCTTGGTGCGCGAGTTCGCGCGCCGCGCCGCGCTGTCGCTCGAGCATGCGCGGTTGTATGAGCGCGAGCGCACGACGGCCGACGCGTTGCAGCGCGCGATGCTTCCCGCCCAGCTGCCGCAGATCGCCGGCATCCGTTTCTCCGCATCGTATTCGGCGGCGTCCGAGTCACAGCGCGTCGGCGGCGATTTCTACGATGCGTTCGAACTGCCGGACGGGCGCGTCGCGCTCACGATCGGCGACGTCACGGGACACGGCCTCGAAGCGGCCGTCATCATGGGCGAGATCCGTCAGGCGCTGCGCGCGGCATCGTTCGAGTCGGCCGATCCGTCGGCGATCCTCGACCGCGCGAGCCGGCTGCTCGTTGCGAGCGGCCGCACTGTGTTCGTCACGGCGGTGTTCGGCGTGCTCGATCCGGTGACGGGACGCTTCGCGTACGCCACCGCGGGCCATCCGCCGCCGCTGCTCGACGACGGGCGCGAGCTCCGCAAGCTGTCGAGCTCCGGGCTTCCGATCGGCCTGCGCGACGACGAAGGCGTCGACTTCGTGATGCGCCTGCGCGCGCCGTGCACGCTGGTGATGTTCACCGACGGTCTGATGGAGTTCGCGCGCGATCTCGACGACGGCGAGCGCCGCATCGAAGACGCGATTCGCACGCTCGCGCGCGAGGACATCGACCACCTCGCCGCTGCGCTGATGAAGGCGGTGCTGGACGAGGACGAGCCGACGGACGACATCGCGATCCTCACGGTCACGATCGACGGCTTCGCCGCCGAGCTGCCGGGCGACGAGCGCGAGTGGCGCTTCGTGAGCAACGACTTCCGGACCGGCGCCTTGGTGCGCCGCGACGTGCGAGAGCTGATCGCGGACTGGACGCAGCGCGAGGAGACGCGTTTCGGCGGCGAGCTCGCGTTCGGCGAGCTGATCGCCAACGCCGTGCGCCATGCGCCGGGGCCCGTGCGGGTGCTCCTCACCACCGACGGGGCGTCGAGCACGACGCTCGTCGTCGAGGACGCGGGCCCCGGCTTCTCGCACGAGGCGCACGGGGTCGATCCGTACGCGGAGACCGGTCGCGGGCTCGAGCTCGTGCGCGCGGTGTCCGACGACGTGCGGATCGAGCCTACGGCACGAGGAGGCACGCGCGTGACCGTGACGTTCCGGCACGCCGTGCCGGCGCTCGCAACGTCCGCGTGACGAATCGGGCACGTTTCGGTAAACCGCGGCAAATGAGGCGCGTTGACGCTGTAACGCTGCTCACAGGTGCCGATAGATAAGGCATGGACGCCAAACCGTCGCTCCCCCGGGAGCTGCGTGAATCGCTCCAGTCAGCCCGCGCAGACGCGGACCGCCTCGTGCTGTGGAACCTCTGGGAACTGCAACAATGGGTCGAGGCGACCCGCTCGCGCGGACTGGCGTTCCTCGCGCTCGACGCGGACGTGCAGCGGCGTTTGATCGCCGCCATCGACGACCGCATGGCGATCGCCTGCTGAACGCGGAGCATCACCGATCTCGTCATCCGCAGAACCCGCCGTCCCGCGCGAAGAATCGGTGACGGAGGTTCGAACGCGCCGCTGAGGGTTGCAATCGCGCTCGCGCGCTTGCCAGCGGAGCCGTCGCCGTGCTAGGGTTGCTTTCCAGATATGACTAGCGTCGCGGGGGTGGCGTTCGCAACGGGTGTTCCGGCTGCGTGCTGCCGCTTCGTGCGCGGAAACGGACAGCACCCATGGAACTCAAGAAAGACTTCTCTTTTGCACCCCGTCTCGACAACCCGATCCACTTCCCGTTCCCGCAGGTCCCCAATCCGCTCGGCCTGCTGACCGATCTCGCGGGCACGTGGGGCGGGCACGGTTTCAACACCATCTGGCGACCGCATTTCCAGCAGCAGGACCGTTTTCTCGAGCTGAACCTCACGAACGACCAGATCGAGTTCGATCCGATCTCCGGGCCGATCCCCAACCGCGGCCTGCTACAGCAAGACATCAACATGTTCGGTCTGACGTACTTGCAGCAGATCTCGGACGCCAACGTGATCGTCAACGGAAATCACGAAGGCTTGCACATCGAGCCGGGGATCTGGGCGGCGGTCCCGGCGACGACGAACCCGGCCGAGGGACCGACCGTCGTGCGCATGGCGTCCATCCCGCACGGAACGACGATCCTCGCGCAGGGGACGGCGGCGCACGCCGCGGGTCCGCCCGTCATCCCGAATAACAACATCAACCCGTTCCCGATCAACGGCTCACCCTCCGGACCGTTCCCCGAGCAGAATCTGTCAGTCCCGACGGCGTTTCGCTCGCCGCCGGCCGACATCGTCGGCATCACGCAGGGGATGGTGAACAACCCGAACTCCGTGCTGCAAGCGGCGATCGCCGGACTGACGATCCTCGCGACGACGACGCTCCACGTCACGACCAAGGCCGCTGCGCCCATCACCGGCGGCGGCACCGACAACACGTCGTTCTTGGCCGGCGGTCCCGGCCCCAACGCGCCCAACGCGGTCGCGGCCGAGGTGTTCGCGACGTTCTGGATCGAGACCGTGAAGGGCACGTTCCCGATCCCCAACTTCCAGCAACTGCAGTACACGCAAACGGTGATCCTGAACTTCAACGGCCTGAGCTGGCCGCACGTGACCGTCGCGACGATGCGCAAAGCCGTGCCGGTGAAACCGCCGATCTGGCTGATCGATCCGCAGATCCCCAAAGGTTTGCTCGAGCGCGCCGAAGCTGCCGCTCCCAAGCATCCAGGCGACCCGGAAGAGAAGTTCACCGCCGATCCGGTTGCACGCATCGACGCAGCCCCGGCCCCGCGCACCGATCTCAAGTCGGTCGCCAAGGAAAAACCGGCGACGTAGCCGCCGCGAGAAGCTCAGCCGTTCGAGCGGACCACCGGCACACGAGCGGCGCGGTGCACCGGCAGGACGACGCTCGCGCGCGTCCCGCCGCCCGCGTCGCGCGTGAGGTGGATGCGGTCGGCGAACGCGCTGATCAGCGCGTACGCGTGGTGCGTCGCCTCGGCGCGCATGTCGTCG
>JAXDMA010000149.1:0-6929 GCA_034666305.1 Vulcanimicrobiota bacterium | reverse complement strand
TCGGCTGACCGACCGCCAGCACGATACAGTCCTGCGTCTGCCACGCCGCGTCCATGATCTCGCGAATCCCGGAGCGCGGCATCCCGACGATCGTGGCGCTCACATCGGCAACCCGCTGATCGATCATCACCGGTGCAGCGTCTCCCGGGCGTGCGCCAGCATCTCGCTCATCGGGGGCAGATCGCCCGGATGCACGCCGCGGTACAGCCAGCGGATCACGCCGCCCGCGTCGATCGCCGCCGCGCCGGGATTTTGCGCGGCGTCCTCGAGGCGCGTCGCGTCCCAGTCCTGCCGGAATCCCGCCGCTTCGTTCTCGTCGCGGCGCTGGTTTAGCGCGGGCGTCGTCTTGAGCTTCGACAGGTCGAAGTCGTCGAGGCCCATCGCTTTGTAGGTGTGCATGTCCTCGTCGCCGATGCACTGCGCGCGGTCGTTGTGGCGCGCGCAGTAGTCGTCGGCTTTGGCTTGCGATCCGATCGTCACGCAGCGCACGGTGATGCCGCTGCCGGCGAACTCTTGGTCGATCTCGCGCAACTGCGCGAGCGGCTCAGCGAAGAACCGTCAACCGACGTGACGCAGCCAGACGACGAGCGCGGGCAGCGGAACGCCCAGTTCGAGAACGCTTTGCGGAGCGGGGTCGCCGGCGCTGGGTGGTGATGTGCTCATCCGCTCCAACTGCGCCGCCCGAGCCGATTTTCCGCTTAGCGCGGCGGGAGCGCCCGCTTCCAGAGATCCCACACGCGAGCGACGAGGCCGCTCTGCGTTTTCGTCATGAGGCGCGCTTCGTCGGCGTTGAGATACGTCGGGTTACCGAGCCGCAGCGCATCGGCTTGGAGCTGCGCATCCTGGCCGGTGTAGTACGCGCGGAACACGGCCTCGGGGATCGAGCCGCCGACCGCGACCAAGCCGTGGCCGCGCATCAGCGCGACGTTCGCGCTGCCCAGAGTGCGCGCGAGCGCGTCACCGAGCGGCACGCTCGTGACCAGCATGTCCGTCGCGGTCCCGCCGAAGTCGCGGATTTCGAACACCGGTACGCCGGCGCCTAAAAATGCACCCATGTGGAACACGGGCTGCAACCGGACGCCGGTCACGCTGAACGGGATCACCGCCGGCGTGTGCGCGTGCACGATCGCGTTGACGTCCGGACGCGCCTTGTAGATCGCGCCGTGGATGAAGCGTTCGACGTAGCCGGTGCGGCCGTTGGCGTCGAGCGCGTTGTTGTCGAGATCGTAGGTCAGGATGTCGGCCGCCGTTACGAGCGCAGGCGCCACGCTGCGCGACAGACGGTAGCGATTCGGATTCTGCGGATCGCGCATGCTGACGTGGCCGAAACCGTCGACGACGTTTTCGTGCGCGAGCACGCGGTTCGCAGCAACGAGATCGTCGAGCGGCGCGGCGTCGGCGTCCGCGGCCTCAGCGCGAACACGCGGCGCAGCGAGCATCGTCACGGCAAGCGTTCCCGCGAGGAACGTGCTGCGATTCATCGTGCTGCTCAAAATGCGCCGAGGCCGTTGGGCGATCCGTTTCCGCTCGGGCCGTCGTAGCCGGATCCCGCGTTGCACAGGTACGCGGCCGTGCACGTGCCGTTGAAACCGGCCGTGATGTCGAACAAGGAGTGCCGCGACGCGTACAGTTTCTGCGCGGGGAAGTCTCCGTCGTCCGAGTTGCGGTTGCCGTCGGGTCCGTAGCCTGCCAGCCCGTAGATCGCCGCGATCGCGGGCGAGCCGATGCTGGTGCCGGCGAGCACGTGCCAGCCGGGCGGTCCGTAGACGCCGCTCGAGTCGTATTCCGCAACGTTGTCGGCCGCATATGCGACGTCGCCGTACACGCGCGACGGGAACGTCCACGTGTGTCTTTGCCCGTCGCTGAACGAACCGACGCAGCTCGGCTCGGCGCGCTGCCAGGACGGCATCGGTTCGAACGCGCTGCAGCCGCTGCCGGTCGCGCCCCACACGGTCTCGGTCCAGCCGCGTGCGGCGCTGCGATCTTGCGAGAGTTCGGTACCGCCGACGGCGACCACGCTCGGAAACGCCGCGGGGATCAGCGCACCGGGGATGATCCATTCGAAGCCGTCCCACGCCGGCGTGGTCATGTAACTGAAATCGCCGCTGCCGGCGACGACGGCGATGTTCGGATGCACGTAGTACGCGAGCAGCCCGCCGTTGGCGACGGGACCCGGATCGGCCGGCGATTCTTGGCTCACGTAGCTATTGGAGATCGCGGCCGGCGCGAACGACGCCGCCGCGTTCACCGCCGGACCGAGGTTGTTCATGAAATCGTCGTTCGATTCGACGAGCAGAACGCTGCACTTGGGACAATTCGCGGACACCATCTCGAGATCGAGCGCGGTCTCCAGCTGCCACCCTTCGAAGCCGGGCGGCGGCGCCGGCGGCAACGGCCCCGATTTGCCGTTCTGGTTCACTTTGCGAAAGCAGTGATTCGCCGTCGTGCACGGCGGTAAACCGTACTTGTCGCGATACACCGCGAGGTCACGTTCGGCTTGCGGCGTGTCGTACGCATCGACGACCGCGATCAGCGTGTTGGAGCCTTTGCTTTTCGCCGCGGACGCCAGACCGTACGCCGACTGCAAATCGGCCGGACCGAAGCCTGCGGGCGGCGACCCGTGTGACGCGACGGCGCGCTGCTGCGCGGCCGTCGCCGCACCGTCTTGCACGACGACGTACGCCGTGCAGCGCGCGCGGCCGGGTCCGACCGGACCGCACACCGGCTTGATCGCACCCGCCGCGACGCCGTCGGCCACGCTATTGTAATGGCGGCCCACCGATGCGGTCCCGATTTGGTTCGCGGGGTGCGGCGCGAAGGTTCCCGCGCCGCCGCATCCTGCGAGAAAGAGCGCGGCCGTCATGAGCGCGTAGCCTGTGGTTCGCTGCATTCGCCAACCTCGTGCAAGGTAAAAGGCGCCGCGGTTCCCGCTCGCGTGCTTTTCCTTCGTTGTCGGCTACTCCACGATGCGAGGGCCACTTCCCTCTTGCAGGGAGCAAGCGTAGCGGCGAGCCGGTTTACCGCTTTGGACGGTCTTTGAGCCGAATCGCGGCTTTGGTCGCCGTGTGGGTCGCCGAGAACGCGACGACCTTGGCATCGTAGAGTCCGGCGCGGGCGATCGCGGCACGGACGTCGCCCTCGCCGACGGCTGCAGATTTGCCCTTCGGGTGCACGATCCAAAGCGCACCGGCCGGCGTCATGTGCGCTCGGGCGCGCGCGATCGCGGCCAGCTCGCTCGTGCTCGACACGCCTTGAAAGATGATGTCGAACGCTCCGCGCAGCGCTGCCGGCGGCGCGTTCGCCAGCGCGCCGCGCAGCTCGTCGAGGAACGCCTCGTCGGTGATGCCGCGCACGTACACGCGCTCGCTCCCGCGCACGCCGAGCTTTTCGAGCCGCGACTTCGGATTGCCGATCGCGTCCGCCCAGCGCTGCGCGCCGGCCGGGCCGAGCTCCAGCTCCACGACCGCGTCGGGCAGCAGCAGTCGCAGTGCGTCGCCGTGCGCGGTCACGCTCGTGAGCCGCGCGAGCGGCACGATCAGCCGATGGCCGCCCGACAGCCGCAGCTCCGCCGAATCGAGGTGCGCTTTCGCCTGAGCGGCGTTGCCGTTGACGCGCGCGAGGCAGACCGCTTCTTTTCCCACGTCGGACCGTGGCTTCGCGGACGGCGCGGTCCAGCCCGCCACAACTCTTGGACGAGGTCAGGGCGGGCCGCTGAGCGGAACTCCGTGCGGGGCCAGCATGTTCCTCGCCGCAAAGGAGACCTCATGAAGCGAATCGCCGCCGCGCTCGCGCTCGCGCTGCTCACCACCACCGTCGCCTCGGCGCAGTCCTATCCCGACGACCCCGGGCTCGGCACGGAGCGCGGCATCGAGCAGGTGAACAACTCGGGCCAGGTCGGCACGGTGACGCTGCTTCGGCGCGGTGCGGTGACACGCGTGCTGGTAGACCTCAAAGGCACCGAGCCCGGCCGAGCGCAGTCGGTGCGCATGTACCGCGGCAAGTCGTGCGAGGAATTTGATCCCGGCGGGCCGGTGTACTTCTTGACCGACCTGCGCAACGGCGCGTCGAATTCCACCGTCAAAGCGACCGAAGACAAACTGCTCTCGGGCAACTACAACCTCGTCGTGTTCTCCTCGAACGCCAAAGGCGCGCGCGCGACGGCGTGCGGGCATCTCTACACCTGATGCGCATCGATCAGACCGATCCGGTCAACGCCACGAAATCCGGCGTCTCGCGGCGCGGCTTCGTCGCGCTCGGCGCCGGCGCGGCCCTCGTCGCGGCGAATCCGGCGGCGGCGAACGCGCAAACCGAAGGCTTCGGGAAACCGCACCCCCCGATCGTCGCCGAAGACGATCCCGCGATCGTCGTGTCGCGTCCACGGCTGACGCCGACGGGCGGCGGCCAGATCGGCGCGTACGCGGCGACGCCGCGCACGGTGACGCCGCGTACGCCGGGCGTCGTCGTGATCCAGCACGTCTGGGGCGTCGACGCGACGATCCGCGACACCGTGCGCCGGTATGCCAAGGCCGGCTACATCGCGATCGCGCCACAGTTGTTCGACCGCCTCGGTGCGCCCAATGGCGACGGCGCGACCGACTACCTGCCGTTCGTTCCGATCGCCGGCAAGATGACGGCGCAAGGGTTCGTCACGACCGACGCGCTCGCGGCGCACGACTGGATCAACGCGCAAGCACGCGACGGGTCGATCGGGATCACCGGCTTCTGCATGGGCGGCGGGATCGCGCTGAAGCAGATCATCGACTCGAAAGCCTACGCCGCGTGCTCGATGTTCTACGGCGACGTCCGGCCCGGCGCGAAAAGCGATGACCCCACGACGCCCGCGACGTTCGACTTCACCAGCCGCATCACGACGCCGCTGATGGGCAGCTTCGGCGGGCGCGACACGTCGATCAAGCCCGACGACGTGCGCGCGATGTTCGCCCGTTTGAGCGCGCCGCACGATCTCAAGATCTACGACGAAGCGGGACACGCGTTCTTCGACGACACGCGCGACAGCTACGTGCCGAGCGCCGCGGCCGACGCATGGTCGCGCACGCTAACGTGGTTCAAGACATACCTGACCTAGCCGGGGGCGCCGCATGACACGCTCCGTTCTCGACGCACTCGACGCGCACGCCGCCGCGCAGCCCGGCGCGCTCGCGCTCGACGACGTCTCGTACGCGGCGCTGCGCGCTGCGTCGCTGCGCGTCGCCGCGAAGCTGCGCGAGGCGGGACTCAAGCCCGGCGACCGGTTGGCGATCTACGCGGAGAACCGGCCGGGCTTCGTGTACGCGTACCTGGGCGGCTTGCGCGCCGGCGCGATCGTGGTCACCGTCAACGTCCTCTACCGCACCGCGGACCTGACGAACATTCTTGAGGACGCCACGCCGTCCGTCGTGTGCGTGTCGGCGCAGAGCGCGCAGTTCGTTCCGGCGGACGACCCGCGCGCCGTGATCGATCTCGCGGACGTCGAGGCGTGGGCGCACGATGCGGGCATCACCGCGCTTGCCGATCCGCCGCCGATCGCGCCCGACGACGTCGCGATCCTGATCTACACGAGCGGCACCACCGGGCGCTCCAAGGGCGCGATGCTCACGCACGGCAACCTGGGCGCCATCGGCGATCAGCTCACGCAGGCGTGGCACTGGACGAGCGCCGATACGCTGCTGCTCACGCTGCCGCTGTTCCACGTGCACGGTTTGGGCGCGGGGTTGAACGGCACGCTGGTCGCAGGCGGGCGCGTGCTGCTGCGCGAGCGTTTCGACGCCGCCTCGGTGGTCGCGGCGCTCGCGAACGGCGACGCGACGATGTTTTTCGGCGTGCCCACGATGTACGTGCGCATTCTCGAGCAGGCGGCCCAAAGCACGCGCTTCGATCGCGTGCGCTTGTTCGTGTCGGGCTCGGCCGCGCTGCCCGCGACGGTGCACGAAGAGTTCGCGCGACGCTTCGGCGTGTCGATCCTGGAGCGGTACGGCGCGACGGAGTTCGGCTTCGCGCTGAGCAACCGCTACGAGGGCGCGCGTCATGCCGGCACCGTCGGCTTTGCGCTGCCGTCCGTCGGCGTGCGGCTCGCCGATGAGAACGGAACGGACGTGCCGGCGGGCGACGCGGGCGAGATCCTCGTGGACGGACCCAACGTGTTCAAAGGCTATTGGCGCAACGACGCGGCGACGGCGAGCGCGTTCTGGCACCAAGGCGGCCGGCGCTGGTACCGCAGCGGCGACCTGGCGACCTTCGATGCCGAGCGCGGCTACGCGATCAACGGGCGCCTCAAGGAGCTGGTGATCAGCGGCGGGTTCAACGTGTATCCGATCGAGGTCGAAACCGAATTGCTGCGCGTGCCGGGGATTCGCGCCGCGGCCGTGGTCGGGCAGCCCGATCCGGCGCGCGGCGAGATCCCCGTCGCGTTCGTGGAAGTCGACGACGCGTTCGACGCCGATGCGGCGCTTGCAACGTTGCGCGAGCGCCTGGCAAGCTTCAAAGTGCCCAAGCACCTCTATCCGATCGACGCGCTGCCGCGCAACGCGATGGGCAAGGTCGAAAAGCCCCGCCTGCGCGAGCTGCTTCGCGGGCACCCACCGCGGTGACGGCGAAGGGAGAGCCCCGATGGCGACGACGATCGTTCACGCCGCGGACGTGCACCTCGAAACGGCGTTCACCGAGGTGCGCGGCGGAGCGCGGCGGCGGGCCGCACTCGCGGACGCGTTCACGCGCGTCGTCGACCTCGCGCTGGAACGCCGTGCCGGCGCGCTGACCATCGGCGGCGACCTCTACGAAGCAGAGCGCGCGGGACCGCAAACCGCGCGCTTCGTATTCGCGCAGCTCGCCCGGTTCGGCGGGCCGGTGTTCGTCGCGCCGGGCAACCACGACCCATACTCATCGCGCGCCCTGTATGCGCGCGACGACCGTCCACCCAACGTGCACGTGTT
>JAXDMA010000148.1:0-2775 GCA_034666305.1 Vulcanimicrobiota bacterium | reverse complement strand
TCGCGCAGGCTTTCGGCGATCGCCGCCGCGGTGAGCGCGACGTCGTCCTCGCCGTGTGCGGTGGACAGAAACATGACCTCGTTGTGCGACGGCGGCAGCAGCACGCCGCGCGCGCGCATGGCGTGGTAGAACGCCGCGTACGCTCGCTGATCGCCGGCTCGCTGATCGTCGTACGAGCGCGTGGGCCCGCCCGCGCGAAACTTGAAGTCGACGATCGATTCCAGCTGCACCACCGCGTAACCGAGGTCGAGCTCGCGCAGCGTCGCGCGAATCGCGTCCGCCAAGCCGCGCGCGCGCCGGTCCATCGCCGGGTACAACTCCGGCGTGCGTTCGAGCAAATCGAGCACGCGCGACGCGATCGCCGCCGCAAACGGCATCCCGGCGTGCGTCCCGCCGGTGAAGCACGGACCGTCCGGCGCGAGCATCGCCATCACGTCGGCGCGCCCGCCGAACGCGGCGATCGGGAAGCCGCCGCCGAGCACCTTGCCGACAGCAGTGAGATCGGGAGTGACCCCGGTTCGACCTTGCGCGCCTCCGAGGCCGAGCCGCAGCCAGGTGATGATCTCGTCGAAAATCAGCAGCGCGCCGTGCCGATCCGCGCGCTCGCGCAAGCCTTCGAGAAAGCCCGGCATCGTTTCGACGAGTCCCATGTTGCCGCAGATCGGCTCGACGAGAATCGCCGCGAGCCGCCCGTCCACGCGCGCGAGCTGCCGGTCGACGTCGTCGAGATCGTTGTAGCGCGCGACGGCGAGATCGGCGACGACAGCGCGTGGGATCCCCGAACGCGCGGCATCCGGAGTTTCGGCGGACGCGCCGGCGTCCTGCAGCGCAAGGTCGAAGTGACCGTGATAGTTTCCGGAGAACTTGAGGATGACGTCGCGGCCGGTGAACGCCCGCGCGACGCGCACCGCGCTCTGCACCGCCTCGCTGCCGGTCGTCGCGAAGCGCAAGCGCTCCATCGACGGCAAGTGCGTGCGAATGCGCCGCGCGAGCGCGACCTCGTCGGGAGCGGTCGAACCGTACACGACGCCGCGCCCCGCGAGCGCGTCGAGCCCGGTGAGAAACGGCGGCGTGTGCCCGAACAAGAGCGGGCCGTACGCCATGACGTAGTCGACGTAACGGCGCCCGTCGAGGTCGTACGCATACGGCCCCGCTCCGCGCACGCAGACGAACGGATCGCCGCCGACGCGGCGGCCCGCACGCACGGGTGAGCTCGCACCGCCCGCGAGGATCGCGGCCTGCTCGTTCCAGTCCGCATCGACCTGCACGGCGCCCTGCTGCGACAGCACCCCGCCAAAATGCTTGTGCGGGTCGAACGTATCGCGGGACAACTCGTTTGCCATGCCTGCCTCCTGTGCGCCACCAGGGCCTTCGCGATCCTCGTTCAAGTAACCGGCATGGCGTCGGTTCGGCTGCAATCGGTGAGCAAGAAGTTCGGGGACACCGTCGTCGTCGACGACGTCACGCTCGATATCGCCGACCGCGAGTTTCTGGTGCTGGTCGGGCCGTCGGGCTGCGGCAAGTCCACGACGCTCCGGATGATCGCCGGGCTGGAGACGATGACCGGCGGCGAGATCTTCATCGGCGACCGGCGCGTGAACGACCTCGGCCCCAAAGACCGCGATATCGCGATGGTGTTCCAAAACTACGCGCTGTACCCGCACATGAACGTCTACGACAACATGGCCTTCGGGTTGAAGATGCGCAAGCTGCCGCGCGCGGAGATCGACCAGCGGGTGACGGAAGCCGCCGATATCCTCGGTTTAGGGCCGCTGCTCAAGCGCAAGCCCAAGGAGATGTCGGGCGGCCAGCGCCAGCGCGCCGCGCTCGGGCGCGCAATCGTGCGCCATCCGGCCGTGTTCTTGATGGACGAGCCGTTATCGAACCTCGACGCGAAGCTGCGTGTCCAAACGCGGTCGGAGATCGTCAAGCTGCACAAACGCGTCGCCACGACGATGATCTACGTGACGCACGACCAGGTCGAAGCGATGACGATGGGCCACCGCATCGTCGTGATGAAGGACGGCGTCGTGCAGCAGGTCGCGCCGCCTCAAGAAGTCTACGACAAACCGGCCAACCAGTTCGTCGCGGGCTTCATCGGGTCGCCGACGATGAGCTTTCTGCCGTGTAAGATTCTGTCGGACAACGGCATGCTGTTCGCGCGAGGCGCGTCGTTCTCGGTGCGCATCCCCGATGAACGCCGTCCCGCGCTCGCCGGCGCCAACGTCGAGAACGCGACGCTCGGCGTGCGCCCCGAAGACATCTTGCTGCACGCCGACGCGGACGGTTCGATCGCCGCCGTCGTCGACGTGGTCGAGCCGCTCGGCTCCGAGCAAGTCCTCTACTTCACCTGCGACGGCGAACGCCTCACGGCGCGCGCCCCGGCCGAAGCTACGGTGGCGAGCGGCGACGCGATCGCACTGGGCATCAACCCCAAGCGCATGCACATGTTCGACGCCGCGACGGGCGCAGCGTACTTCTAAGGGGATATCGCCGTACTCGTGCTTATTGGTTACTCCTTAACGGAACCCGATACGCCCGCTACGTAGTATTCCACGAAGAAGAAATAGACCAGGACCGCCGGCAGGACGCCGATGAGCGCGCCCGCCATGAGCTGGCCCCATTGGAAGCGGTCGCCGCGAATCAGCTCTGTGATCATGCCGACCGACACCGTTTTGTTCGTCGACGACGACATGTAGACCAGCGCGTAGAGATACTCGTTCCACGACAGCGTGAACGAGAAGATCGCCGCCGAGATCAGGCCGGGGACCGCGA
>JAXDMA010000147.1:0-9740 GCA_034666305.1 Vulcanimicrobiota bacterium | reverse complement strand
GCCGACCGCATGTTTCTCGTCGATGAGAAAGGCGGCTTCCCCGACGGCAGCATCGTCACCGCGGCCGTCGGCGTCGCGACGCTCAAGAAGTATCCGGGCTCGAAGATTCTCTACAACCTGATCTGCTCGCGCAGCGTGCCCGAAGCGGTGCTCGAGCACGGCGGGATCCCGGTGCGCTCGCAGGTGGGGCACTCGCTGATCAAACCGGAGATGCGCGAGCAGAACATTCCGTTCGGCGGCGAGCACAGCGGGCATTTCTACTTTCGCGAAAACTGGTTCGCCGACTCGGGGATGATCGCGCTGCTGCAGTGCCTCGACCTTTTCAGCGAGATCGACGGCGCGATCACCGACGCGATCGCACCGTACAACACGCGGTTCCGCTCCGGCGAGATCAACTTGCCGGTGGCCGACGCGGACCGCGAGACGCAGCGGCTGCAAGAACACTTCAAGGACGCGAAGATCGATCGCCTCGACGGCGTGACGATCGAGTACCCGGATTGGTGGCTCAACGTGCGCAAGTCGAACACGGAACCGCTGCTGCGCCTCAACGTGGAAGGCGACACGCTCCCCGCGATGGAGAAGCATCGAGACGAGGCGCTCGCCGTCATTCGCGGCTGACGTGTACGACCCGCTCGAACGATACCGCAGTGCTCGCGACGACATCGCGGCGTGCCTCGATGAGCTGCGCGAGCTCGTGCGAGCCGAGTCGGCCCGCTGGCACGATGCGGACGATGATGCCGATGCGCTGGCGCGAACGACCGTGCGGCTGCGCGACGGCCGCTTCGTGCTCGCGGTGGTCGGCGAGTTCTCCAGCGGGAAGTCGTTCCTGCTCAACGCGCTGCTGGGCAAAGTGGAGTTCGAGGAGCGTCCCGGCGGCAAGCGCATCGCGGGCCTGCTGGCAACCGACATCAACCCGTCGACGGCGACGATCACCGAACTGACGTACGCGGCGGACGAATCCGCGGCCGCGGTGTACGCGAACGGGCGCGAGGAGCGCATCCCGCTGGGGCGACTCGCGCGTTTCATCGCCGTCGGCGAAGAAGGCAAGCTGCACGACGCCACCGACGAGCAGGACGCGGGCGCACCGGTGCTCGTGCGCATCGCCGTCGACTCCACGTTCCTCAAGAGCGGATTCGTCGTCGCGGACACGCCGGGCCTCGCCTCGATCAACCCGGCGCACCGCCGCGCGACGCTCTCGTATCTTCCGGGCGCCGATGCGGTGCTCTACCTGATCGACACGCAACAGCCGTTCACCGAAGGCGACGCGTCGTTTCTGGGCATCGTGCGCCGCTACATCGAGTCGGTGTTCATCGTGCAGACGAAGATCGATCTGTGGCGGATGCGTCCGTCGGGCGGTTCGGGCGAAGCCGAGGGCGAGGCGGTCGAAGGCTGGCAGGTTGCCGCGCAGCGCATCGTCGCGCAGGCCGCAAAGCACGCGCCGGGCACGCCGGTGTTCCCGCTGTCCGCACGCGAGTACGCGGAGGGCCTGCTCACGCACGACGACGCGCTGATCGCGCAAAGCCGTTTTCGCGAATTCCTCGGCGCGCTCGACGCGTCGCTCGTCGCCACCACCGGCCGCTCGCGGCTGCGGCGGGCCGCCGCCGAAGCACGCCGCGTTGCGACGCGCGCCGCCGATGCACTGGCGTTCGACGCCGACGCACTCGAGACGCCGGCCGCCGAACTGCGCGCGCGCCGCGCCGCGGTCGCGCCCGCGCTCGACGCGTTCGACGAGGCAGCCGCGGCGGCACGCGCTCGCCTCGACGATGCCGGCGCGAACCTGGCGTCGGAGATTCGCGCGCGTGGCGAAGCGATGCGCACAGCGCTCGCGCGTACCTTGGCGCGCGCGTTCGACACCGCGGACGTCGCGCGGCTCCGCGATCGCGCGAAGCTGCACATTCTCGTGGACGACGTGCTCGCGACGGCGGTCGGACGGTTTGCCGGCGACGCCGCGGAGCTGGTCGCGAAACGCTTGCGACACGAAGCGAAAGGCGCGTCGGCCGCGGTGGTGGCGGCCGCGCGCGACGCCGACCGCGAGCACCTGCTCGCACCGTTGCTCGACGCGGTCGCCGCGGAACGCCAGCCGGTGACGGAGGATGCGGCGCGCGCGTTCGGCGCCGACGCTTCCAGCGGTGCGTGGAGCACCGACCTGGAGACGGGCTTGCGCAGCTCGATCGTGCTGGGCGCGCTCGGCGGCCCGGCCGTCGGTCTCGTCGATGCGATCGCGCGCCGCTTCAGCGCCGCGCCGCCCGGCGCGTACATGAAGCGCGAGCTGCTCGCGGACCTCGACGCCGGCATCTCCGCCGCGTTCGACGCGGAGCTCGCGGCGTACGTCGACGGCATCACGGCGCGTGTCGACACGGTCGCGCGCGGACTGGGCGCGCGTGTCGGCGCGCTCGCGCCGCGGGTGCGAACCGAGGCGCTCGGTCCGCTCGACCGCGCGCTCGCCGCGCACGCGGACGCGACCGATCGCGCGGTTGCGGCGCGCACGGCATGCGATCGCGCCGACGCCGCACGCGCGCTCGCGACGCGCATCGAGACGCGGACGGAAGCATTTGCGCGCGAAAGCCGCGCGGAGCGCGCCGAGCTCGCCGACCCGGCCGTGCCGCTCGATCCCCAGGCCGGCCGCGAGCGCGTCGCCTCCGGCACCGCGCGCTTCGATCCGCACACCTACGAGCACGGCTTGCGCCCCGAACGCTGGCGCATTGCGGTGCTCGGCGCGTTCAAACGCGGAAAGTCGAGCCTGATCAACGCGATCGCCGGCTCGCGCGTGCTGCCCGACGAAGGCGCCGACGTCGAGATGCACTTTCCGGTGCACGTACGTTACGGGGATCACCACCGTGCGTACGCGCTCGGCGACGACGCGGGCTGGAACGAGATCGCGCTCAACGAAGCGCTCGACGCGGCGACGCGCACGCCGGTGCTGATCGAAACGCCGTGGACGCTGCCGCGCCAGCTCGTGCTAGTGCACGCGCCGGCCTTCGATTCCGGCTTTCCGCTGGCGAACGAGATCGTGCGCGCCGCGGCCCAATCGGCCAGCGAGATCGTCGCGCTGTTTTCGCGCCAGCTCTCGGACCGCGAGCTCGCGCTGTACGGCGCCATCGCGCAGGACGCCAAGCCGTTGACGTTCGTGCACACGATGGCCGATCACGAGGACGCCGCGGAACGTCGCAACGTCGTGATGCTCGCCGACCGCTACCTGCGCGAGCGCGCGATCGTGCCGCAGCGCATCTTCACGACGTCGACGCTCGAATACCGTGAGGCGCTCGAAGCCGGGCGCGCGCCCGCGGGCTGGAACGAGCTCGTCGCGCTGCGCTCGACGCTCGAAGCGCACGCGGAAGAACACATGACGCGTCTCGCACGCAGCGAGCGCGAACGCGCTGAAGTCGAACGGCTCGCGACTGCTGTTCCATCCGCCGCCGCGCCCGCAGCAAGCGAGCGTGGGTCATTCTTCAAACGACTGTTCGGCGGACGCTAGAACGCGTTTCGTAAAGGGGGGCCGGTCACGCCGTAGCCGAATCGGACTGGACGTGTCCGACACCTATATCCTCGGGCCGGCGCGGCTCGCGCTCGGCGACGGTACGCTGACGCACGGTCGGCTCGCCGTCAACCGCGGGCGCATTGCCAGGCTTCTCCCAGAGGAGGGGCCGACCGATCTCCGGCCGCCGGACGGCGCTATCATCGCACCGGGCCTGATCGACGTACACACCAACGGCGCAGATGAACTCCTGTTCAATCGCGATCAAGGCAACGCGGTCGAGGTCGCTTCGCGCGCGTACGCGCGCCAAGGCGCGACCGGCTATCTCGCCGGCGTCATGACGGCGCCGTGGGAATCGATGATGCACGCGGCCGCCGAAGTCTCCGAGGCGGCGAACCAGCTCGTCGAGGCGGGCGACCCGATCGGCGCGCGGTGTCTGGGCATCCATTTCGAAGGCCCGTTTCTCAACCCGAAATTCCGGCGCGTCCATCGCGCGGAGTGGATCGTGCCCGCGACGCTGGAGCGCGCGCAAGAGATGGTCGAAGCGTGCCGCGGCGCGCTGGTCATGGTGACGATGGCGCCCGAAGTGGACGGCGTCGACGAGATCGCGCGCTTCTTCCACGATCAAGGTATCGTGTGCTCGGCGGGACACACCGCGGCGCATTATCGCGAAGGCATGCTCGCGATCGGGCTCGGCTTTCGCACCGTCACGCACGCGTTCAACGCGATGCCGCCGCTCGATCATCGCGATCCGTCGATTCTCGCGGCGTTCATCCAAGAGTCGCGCACCACGGTGCAGCTGATCTGCGACGGCTACCACGTTTCGCCGCCGATGGTCGACCTGCTCTACCGCACGCTGCACGACCGCCTCGTGCTCACGACCGACAACATGCCGCCGGCCGGCAGCGGCTATCGCATCGAGGGCGGCGTCGTACGCGCGGAGGACGGCACGATCGCCGGAAGCGCGCTCTTGATGGATCAAGCCGTGCGCAACCTCATGGTGTATGCCGAGATCCCATTCGAGACCGCCGTCGTCAACGCGACGCGCAGCCCCGCGCGGCTGCTGAACCTCGACCGCGAGCTCGGCACGATCGAGGCCGGAAAGCGCGCGGACCTGTCGGTGTGGAGCGACGACCATCGCGTGCTCTCGACGATCGTCGGCGGCGTGCCGGTGTTCGGTTCGGCGCACCTCGTCCGGCCTTCGCGCACGGCCAGCGCCTGATCTGATCGTCCCATCCTAGGCGCGGCGATCGCCGGGCTGGCGTTGCTCGGCGTGCTTTTTCGTCCCTGGCGAGTGAACGAGGCGTGGTGGGCGGCCGGCGGCGCGCTCGCGCTCGTCGCAACGCGCGCCGTGTCGCCGCACGATGCCGCGGGTGCGCTCGCACGCGGTCTCCACGTCTATCTGTTTCTGATCGGCATGATGGCGCTCGCCGAATTCGCGCGCGCCGAAGGCGTATTCGACTGGATCGCGACGCGCGCGGTGCACGCCGCGCGCGGCTCACGCTCGCGTCTGCTGCTGCTCGTGTACGGCGCCGGCGTCGCGACGACGGGGTTCCTGTCGAACGACGCGACGATCGTCGTCCTCACGCCCGCCGTGATCGGCGCGATCCGGCGCACCGACGCGCGCCCGCACGCGTTCGTGTTCGCGTGCGCGCTCGTGGCAAACGCCGCAAGCTTCGTGCTGCCGATCGCCAACCCGTCGAACCTGCTGTTCTTCGCCGACAAGGTGCCGGCGCTGGGTGCGTGGCTCGCATCGTTCGCCCTCGCATCCGTTGCCTCGGTCGCGCTCACCTACGCGGCGCTCGCGCTGCTCTTTCGCCGCGACGTCGCACCGCCGCTCATCGTGAAAGACGGGCACGCACCTGCGCCGCGACCGCTCGCGTTTGCCGTGCTCGCCGCCGCCGCCGTCGTGCTTGTGGTAACGTCGTCGCTCGACGGACCGCTCGGGCACGTGACGTTCGGCTGCGGCGCCGTCGCCGCGCTCGTGTCGGCGACGCGCGACCGCACGTCGCCCCTTCACATCGTGCGTGGGATCGCGTGGCCGGTCGTCGCACTCACGGCGGCGCTGTTCGTGCTCGTCGAAGCGCTCGATGCCGCGGGCGCATCGGCGTTGCCGCGCGCGCTGTTCGCCTGGGCCGCGCACCAAGCGGCGCCGGTCGCGCAAATCGGCGTCGCCGTGGCGGCCGCACTCGCATCGAATCTCGTAAACAACCTGCCGGTCGGACTCGACCTCGGGAAGTACGCCGGCACGATGCATCCGCCGAGCGCGCTCAGCGCCGCCGCGTTGGTGGGCGTCAACGTCGGCCCGAACTTGACGGCGAACGGCTCGCTGGCGACGCTCCTATGGCTGGCGATCCTGCGCCGCGAAGGCGTCACGATCGGTCCGCTGCGTTTCGCCGCGGTCGGGGTCGTGGCGGCGCCGCTCGCGCTGATCGCGGCGGCGCTGCTGGCGCGATAGGCCTACGTGTTGCCCGCGCAACCGCCTAGGCGCATTGCGTTGCTGCCGTGCGCGGCCGCGGTCTTGAGATCCTGACGGATCCACTCTTCCGCGGGAAGCGTGGCGAACAGGCCTTGCAGACGGTCGTGGTCTTGCTGGTCGGCGGCCATTTGCCCGCCCGTCGCCGTTGCGGGCGGCCCCGGCTGCGTTCCGTCCGCGCTCGCGACAGGAGCCGACGCGATTTTTCCGCCAAGCGCGCGCGCGCCGCCGGCGTTGTCGAACTCGGTGTTGGCCATGTCGCGCACCGGCGTTTCCGCGAGCCTCGCAACGACGCGGGCCAGCGATTTGGCGAGCCACATCTGGCGCGCCTTCGCACCATCGAGCGCATCGGCGAAGTCGAGCATCTCCTGGCGTTTTTGTTCGTCGACGCCTTCGGCGTTGGCCGCGGTGCGCAGCGCACGCACGTCGTCACGGCCCGCGACCGCAAGGTTCCACAATCCCGCCAGATCGCGCTCCGTCTTCTTGAGCGACTGCTCCTTGGTGAGATACGAGTCCAACCGAAAACGCCGAATGTCATTCGCGACCACCGGCATGCTGTATTCGAACGTGATGGCCGAGTCGATGCCCGTTCGCGCGCGGGCGAGGGCTCCGCAATACGGCGTCCGGGAACGCACGCGCCCGATCTCGGAGAGCGGCGTCACGATCGCGGCATTCTCCGTGGCGCGCGAGGAAGGCGCCGGGCTCGGCTGCGTCTGCCCGCTGACGATCGACGCTGGGACGCTCAACGTCACAACGAGGGCTAATCCGGCCATGCCGGAGTACGATCGGCGGCCTGTCATGGTCGAGCGGTTCGGGCGGTTGCCTCGTTCTCCTCGGCGACAAGAGGGAACGGTGCGGTATCGCGCGGAGTGCGCCGGATGATCTCCATCGGCATCTCCGTCGAGGACCGCGACGGCGTGCGGCACGTGGTCCTCGATCGTCCGGACAAGAAGAACGCGCTGACCGTCGCCATGTACGCGGTGCTCGCAGACGCGGTCTCGTCGGCGGAGCACGACGACGTCGGCGCGCTCTTGATCGGCGCGCGCGGCGACACGTTCACCGCGGGCAACGATCTGCGCGATTTTCTCGATCAGCCGCCGCACGGCGACGACGCTCCCGCGATTCGCTTCTTGATCGGCCTCGCGACCACCGACGTACCAATTGTCGCCGCCGTTCGCGGGAACGCCGTCGGCATCGGCACGACGATGCTGCTGCACTGCGATCTCGTCTACGCGTCGCCGTCGGCAAAATTCAAGGTACCGTTCGTCGACCTCGGGCTGGTGCCGGAAGCGGCGAGCAGCGTGCTGCTGCCGCGCCGAATCGGGCGCGCGCACGCCGGCGCCGCGCTCTATTTGGGCGAGCCGATCTCCGCGGACCAGGCATACGCGGACGGCATCGTCACCAAGATCGTGGCCGACGACGAGCTCGACGCGCATGCGCAGGCCGCAGCACGCGCGATCGCCGCGAAGCCGCGCGAAGCGGTGCGCGCGACGAAACGGCTCATCACCTACGACCGCGATACGATCGTCGCGGCGATCCGGCGCGAGGGCACGGTATTTAGCGAGCGGCTCGCTTCGGATGAAGCGCGCGCTGCAATGAGCGCCTTCTTCACCCGCGGCGCGCGCACATGAGCCTCGCCGGCAAGACGCTGTTCATCACGGGCGCGAGCCGCGGCATCGGGCTCGCGATCGGGCTGCGCGCCGCGCGCGACGGCGCGAACGTCGTCGTGGCGGCGAAGACGGTCGAGCCGCATCCGAAGCTGCCCGGCACGATCCATACCGCAGCTGCCGAGGTCGAGGCCGCGGGCGGCAAGGCACTGGCGGTCCAATGCGACGTGCGCGATGAAGCGCAGATCGCGCATGCGGTCGCCGCGGCGGTCGACCGCTTCGGCGGCATCGACATCGTGGTGAACAACGCGAGCGCGATCCGCCTCGGCGGCACGGCGCAAGTCGACGCGAAGGCGTTCGACCTCATGACCTCGATCGGGCCGCGCGCGACGTATCTGGTCACGCGTGCCGCACTGCCGCACCTCGAGAAGTCCGCGAACGCGCACGTGCTCACGCTGTCGCCGCCGATCGCGCTGGCGTCGAAGTGGGTCGGCAGCGCGCCCGCGTACACGTTCAAGAAGTACGGCATGACGCTGCTGACCCTCGGCTTCGCGGCCGAGTTCCGCGCGCGCGGGATCGCGGCGAACACGTTGTGGCCCAAGACGGTGATCGCGACCGCCGCCGTGCAAAATCTGCTCGGCGGCGACGCGGTGATCCGCGCCTCGCGCAAGCCCGAGATCGTCGCCGAGGCCGCCTACGCGATCCTGGACAGCGACGCGCGCACGAACACCGGCAACACGTACATCGACGAGGACGTGCTGCGCGCGCACGGCGTCAGCGACTTTGAAGGCTACGCGATGGTGCCGGGAACGCCGCTCGGCGAGGACATCTTCCTCGATTAGACGTGCGCGTCGAGCCAGGCGAGAACGTCGCGCACCACCTCGTCGCGGTTCGTCTCGTTGAGCATCTCGTGGCGCGCGCCGGCATAGAACGTCACCTGGACGTCGCGCAGTCCCAGCGCTCGATAGCGCTCGGCGAGCGCAGTCACCGATCGCGTGTTCGCACCGACCGGGTCGAGCGCGCCCGAGAACAGCAGCACCGGTAACGTGACCGGGATGAGGCGTTCGTTCGCCGGTTTCCACGTCTGGGCGTAGCCGCGCAGCATCTCCACCAGCAAGCCGTTCGAGAAGGTGAAACCGCACCAAGGATCGTCCGCGTACTTCTGCACCGCGGCGTCGTCGCGGCTCAGCCACTCGAAGCCCGTTCGCTGCGGCTCAAAGCGTTGGTTGAATCCGGCGAACATCCTGCGCTGCAGCGGCGACGGACCACGCTCGCCGCGCAGCGCGCGCAAGACGCTCGCGGCTGCGATTCCGGCCGCGAGGTTGGGCGCCGCGCCGAGCGTGCCCGAGAGGATCAGTCCCGCGAGCCGCTCACCGTGCAGCTGCGCGAAGCGCTGCGCCAGCACGGATCCCATGCTATGTCCGAACAAGACGAGCGGCGCGCCCGCATGACGTTCGGCGACGAGCGCCGACAAGGCCTCGAGATCGCGCAGCATCCCGTTCCAGCCGTCACGGCCGGACCAGCCGAGCCCGCGATCGCCCGCCGTTCGCCCGTGCCCGCGATGATCGGGCGCGTACACCGCATAGCTCCGCGCCGCAAGCTCGCCCGCGAAGCGGCCGTAACGCGCCGCGTGCTCGGCCATCCCGTGCGCGATAATCACCGCAGCTTTCGGCGCACCGGCGGGGAGCACGCGGTCGACGACGATCTCGAAACCGTCGTTGCGCATCGTGAACTCCGAGGTGCTCGCGTCGTGCACGGCGCCGCCGCTACGCGAAGCCGCGCGCGGGAAACGCCGCGTCGCGCTGGAGCCAGTTCGCGGACGAATACCGCGTGCGCGCGTCCACGACATGCAGCGTGTATGCGTGCCGCGATGACGCCGACCGGTTCGGGGCGCTGTAGTGCGGGAGCCGGCCGTGCATGACGACGAGCGTCCCCGCCTCGACCTCCACGGCTTCCGCGACGTCGTGCGACGGCCACGGCGTCGCGTCGATCCGTTCCAGCCGCGCGCCGGCACCGTCGACGACGAAGCGTTCGCGCAGCGGTGTGCGATGGCCGCCGCGCTGCACCCACAGGCAGCCATTGGTGCGGTCCGCGCGTTCGAGCGCGAACCAAAGCGTGGTCACGCTGATCGGGTCGGTGTCGAAATACGTCGCGTCCTGGTGCCAGCGCACCTCACCGCCGA
>JAXDMA010000146.1:0-32409 GCA_034666305.1 Vulcanimicrobiota bacterium | reverse complement strand
ACGGGCACGTGCCCGCCGCGCGCTCGCGCACGCTCGCCGCCGTCGACGTGGTGCGCGACGTTCCCGTGCCGCTGCGCGACGGCTCGTCGCTCGCGCTGGACCTCTATCGCCCGCACGACACCGCGGCGCCGCATGGCGCGGCCGCGTTACCGCTCGTCGTTGCGGTCTACGGCGGCGCGTGGGCCTTCGGGTCGCGCGCCGGCATCGCGCCGCCGGCGCGGTGGTACGCGGAGCGCGGCTACGCCGTCGCCGCGATCGACTACCGGCACGCACCGCGCTACCGCTTTCCGGTGCAGCGCGACGACGTCGAGGATGCGCTGCGCGCGATCGGCGCGCATGCGCGCGAATGGCACATCGATCCGCGGCGCGTCGCGCTCTTCGGCCGCAGCTCCGGGGGCGAGCTCGCACTGCTCGGCGCGGAGCGTGCGCAGCCGCTGCGCGTCGCCGCGGTCGTGGCGTACTACGCGCCGACCGATCTCGCCGGCGGCTGGAACGAACCGCCGCGGCCCGATCCCGCCAACGTCCGCGGCATCCTCGAAACGTACGTCGGCGGCCCGCCCGACGCGGTGCATGCGGCCGCGTACCGCGCGGCTTCACCGCTGGACGGCGCACACCGCGGGATGCCGCCGGTGCTGTTGATCTGCGGTGCCCGCGACGAGCTCGTGCTCATCGAGTTCCAGCGCGCCTTCGCGGCGCGGCTGCGCGCGCTCGACGTACCCGTCGTCGCGATCGAGTTGCCGTGGGCGAACCACGTGTTCGATGAGGTGGAAGGCCTCGGCGCGTCGATCGCGCACGACGCGACGCTGCGCTTCTTGGACGCTACGCTGGCGACGACCTGAACTTTACCCGGCAGGCGTCGAAAGTGCGGTTCGCAGCGCGCTGGTGATCTCGCGGGCGCCGGAGCGCTTGGACACGACGCAGTCCGCCCCGGCGTAGCGAAGCCGATCGGCGCCGTCGCCGTCGGTATACGCGCAAATGAATGCGCGCGGCAGCGCTTCGCGCACGGCGCTCACGGCGTCGGCCGGGTCGACGTCCAGAAAATCGGTGTCGACGAACAGCGCCTCCGGCCGGCTGGCCCGGATGTCCTCGACGTCGAGCGTCTCGGCGACGCGCACGACGCGCAACTCCGCCTTCGCGAGCACGTCGCTCAGGTATGGGACGAAAAGCGACTGGGGCTCCACAACATACGAGTCCACCTATGCCCCGTACCGCGGAGCGTGGTCCCCTCTAACGAGGTATTGGGTCCTATGCCAAACCGGTCTTGATGGCATGCACGGCGGCTTGCGTGCGCGCCGTGATGTTCAGCTTCGCGAAGATGCGGCTGATGTGGTTCTTCACGGTCTTCTCGGAGAGGTGCAGCTTCGCGCTGATCTCCTTGTTCGACATCCCGCGCGCGATCAGCCGGATGATCTCCGTCTCGCGAACCGACAGCTCGTTCTGAGCGGTACGGCCGAAACCGTTCGAGCGGCGCTTGAGCACGCCGCCGGCGACGCGCGGATCGACGTAGGCGTGACCGCTCGCGACGCTCTTGACCGCACGGATGAGCTCGGCCGGCAGGATGTCCTTGACGACGTAGCCGTCGGCGCCGGCGCTCAGGCAGCGCTGCATCACTTCGGGCTGGACGTGCGTCGAGAGGACGCAGACCTTGGCCTGGGGCGCCAGCTCGCGGATCGTGCGCATCGCTTCGGAGAACTCGACGTGATGGCCGTCGAGGTCCAGCACGATCAGGTCCGGGCGAAGGCGGCGCAGCTGCGCGTTGGCAACCGAGTCCGCGTCGCCGACCACTTCGATCTCGGCGTCCGCCGCAAGCACCTGGCACAGCGCCTTCCCGAACAGCGCCTGGCCTTCGATCACGAGAACGCGCACGGGCTTCGTGGATGCGGGAGCCGGGGTGATGGTCGTAGCGAGCATTTGCTGTGTCCTCAGTCCTTTGGGGTGGGCCATTTAGCCTAGCCGGGTCACCTACAGTATGAACGAAGAGGGAGTCCAATAGACTCCCCCAATTTGGGGGTTCTACGGCTCGGGACCTTTGCTCGTGGGGGTGAGGCGACTGAGGACGGGCGAGCGCGGTATAGAACAACGTGCGCACCCGCCGAACGTCGCCCGCCGCCGCCGTCATCACCGCGGTCCCCGAAGCCGACCGGACCCGGGCGTTCGTCGGCGAGCTCCGGACGATCGTCAAGGCGTCCTACGTGATCCTCTCGCGCTACGACCAGAACGGGATGCAGAGCGAGATGGTGGTGGCCGAGGACTCGGGCAACCCCGCCCGGCAGACCGAGTGGCTGCAAGCGGAGCGGCTGCTGCAATCGCGCTCCGAGGCGCCGATCCCGCGCGTCACCGATGCGATGATCGCGCTCGACGGTATGCGCGGGCTCGTCGCGGTGTACGGGGTCGACCGGACGATCTTCGGCCTGGCGATCGCCGCGCGCCCGCGCGCGTTCCTGCCCGAAGAGCGCCGGGAACTCGAGGGTACGCTGCGCTCCGGGTCGGAGCTGATGCGCCGGCTCTCGACGTTCGAGGGCGAGCAGAGCGCCCAAGAGCGCACGGCCGAGCGCGCCTCCCCCGCGCAGTTCGTGCTCAGCCGCGACTACGTCGTCGAGTCGAAGTGGATCCCCACCGACGATCCCAACGACGTGCTGCAGAGCATCCTCGAGCTGGCCGAGGACGGGTTGCCGCCGGTGGTCGAGCAGGCCGTGCGCGCCAGCACCGCATCGTGGACCAGCGACCCCGCGACGTGGGAGCCGGCCACGGTCGTGCCGCTGCCGTTCATGGTCGTGAGCGTCGCCCCGCTGTCCGGCGCCGCGGGGCCGAAGATCGGCGTCCTGGTCGAACGGTTCCGCTCGCGCAACCCGCTGCGGCTGGCGGCCGACAAGTTCGGCATGAGCTCGCGCGAGCTCGAAGTGCTCTCGCTGGTGCTCAAAGGCTTCGGCACGCCACAGATCGCGACGGCGCTGGACATCGCCGAATCGACGGCGCACGACCACATCAAACGCATGATGCTCAAGACCCGCGCCCGCAACCGCGTCGAGCTCGCGGCCAAAGCGCTAGGCTGGCGCGGCGCATGATTCGGCTCGCTGCGCTCGCCGAATCCTCGGCAAGACCCGCGTTCGACGCGGGTCAGCCTTCCTGGGTTACCTCATTCAGGGTCGAATTCCAACCAATCGCGATGCCATAAAAGGCCGCAGCCGCGGTGGCACGGACCGTCGCCGTTGAGCACTTCGCCCAAGCACGACGCGCCCGCGAGCACGTACCACTCGCTACCGGGCCGGCGCCAAAAATTCGCGGCGATCGGCTGGACGCGCTTGTGGACCGGCAGCCGCGCACCGGCGAAGCGGCCCATGGCCGCGGAAAACATCACGCCGTCGCGACGCCCCCGGCCATCGAGGGTCGCGAGAATCGCGGGCAGCGGTTTCACCCGTGCGTAGCGCTCGTAGCGCGCGGGTTCGGCGTGCTCGGCCGACGACGGCTCGAGCCACTCGTCACGAAACAGCAGCGGGCACGCGCGGCCGCAGCCCGCGTCGGCGCGCGGCCCGTCGCACGTCACGCCCGCGAGCCCGACCGTCCGCCCGACCGCGCGCATGCGCCCGAAGTCGTTCATCATCCGCCGCACGACGGTGTCGACTTGGAACGTCCGCTCGCAGTACTCCCACTGCACGTCCGTGAACGCGAGCGCGCGCAACGCACCGCTTGCGTCGAGCGTCGCGCGAATCGCGTCAGCGGGCTTGACGCGAACCCAGTCGCCCGGCACGAAGCGCGACGGTTTTCCTTCGCCGGCGCGCTTCGAGAAACGGTCGGGAAATCGGCGCGCCGCGCGTCTGAGCACACGCAGCGGGCCAAGCAACGGCGCATAGCGGTAGATCGTGTTCTCGAATTGACATCGTTCGCGAAAGACCGGCGCCATCATACTCTGCTCGCGCCTACGCCGTGTTCGGCAGCTCCTTGAGCTCACGCGACGTCACCGCGAAGTAATCGCTGTAATCGTCGACCTTGGTCGTCGAGCGGTTCACGACCGTGCCGACCAGGTCGTTGACGCCGACGCTTTCGAGCCGCGCGAGCGCCTTGCGCGTCGAGCGCACGTCGGTGTGCGCCGCCGCGACGATCATCACCGTGCCGTCGGTCTTCGCCGCGACGATCGCCGCGTCGAACACCGGCACGAGCGCCGGCGCATCGACGATGACGGTCACGTAGCGCTCGCGCGCTTCGCGCAGCAGCGCGTCGAAGCGGTTCGACTGCAGCAGCTTGATGGGATTCGGCGACGGCGTGCCGCTGGTCAGGACGTCGACGCCCGGCCGGTCGGTGCGCTGCACCGCTTGCGTGAGCGATGCGCGCCCGATCAGGATGTCGCTGAGCCCGAGCTCGTTGGAAACCTCGAACTTCTTGTGCAGCGACGGCCGGCGCAAGTCGGCGTCGATCACCAGCACGCGCGCTTCGCGCTCGATGCTCGACACCGCGATCTCGCCGAACGCGCCCGCGACGTTCATCGCGACGGTCGACTTGCCGTCGCCTTTGAGCGGGCTGGTGATCGTGACGCTGCGCAGCGGGCGGTCGGAGCTGTAGCGCATCGCGAGCACGAGCTGGAAGTACGATTCCATCGTCGCGTTGCGCACGTTCGCCGGGATCGCCGCAGCGCCGTCGCCCGACGGCAGCTCCGGGATCGAGGCGAGCACCGGAAGCTGCAGTTCGCCTTCGACGTCGCGCTCGTCACGGATCCGTCCGTCGAACCAATCGACGAGGAACACGATTCCGAGCCCGAGCATGATGCCCACGATCGTCGCGATGATCAGGTTCAGCGCGAGGTGCGGCGTCTTGGCCGCAAGCTCTTTGGACGCGCGCTGCGTGATCGCCACGTCGCTGATCCCGGTCGTGCTGGCGATCGACGCGTCGTTGTATTTCTGCTGGAGCGCGTTGAAGGTGTTCTCCGCGCTGGCGGCCTGGCGCTTGAGCTCCGCGAGGTGCTGCTGCTGGCCCGGGAGGGCCGCGATCTGCGGGTTGATCGCCGCGCGCTGCTTCGCGAGCTGCGAGAGTTGCGCCGAAGCGCTTTGGCTCATCGCCCGCGCAGCGGACAGCGCCTGCGAGGTCTGCTGGTATACCGGGTTCGCGACCGTGCTCGACGACGCGAGGATCGTCGGCGGCGTGCGCGCGATCTCGCGGTTGACGTCGGCGATCTGCTGCTTGAGGTTGATGACTTGCGGGTGCGAATCGGTGTAGTGCCCGCGCGCGCTGCCCAGCGCGACCGTGAGATCGGCGAGCTTCTGGCGCAGCGTGGGCAGCACGGGATTTTGCGCCGTACTGCTGCCGCCGCCCGTCGTGGCCGTCATGCCGGCGAGCGACGACGACAGCGAACCGATCTGCGCATCCGCCTGCCGTTTGTCGAGCTCGACTTGGTTGATCTTCGAATCGATGTTGATCGCGGCGTTCACCGTCGACGTCGTTTGCGTCGAGAGGTCGGCGATGTTGTGCGTCACCTCGTAGCGGCTGAGGTTCTGCTCTGCGGTCCGCAGCCGTTCCCGCGCGGGCGGCAGCTGCTTTTCAAGCTGGTCCTTCGCGCCGTTGGCCTGCGTCGACATCAGCTCCGCTTGGCGCGCGACGAACACGGTCGCGAACTCGTTGGCGATCGCCGCCGACGTCGCCGGATCGCTCCACGAGATCTGCAGGGAAAGGATGCTGGTGTTCGTGACGGGCTTGACCTTGAGCGCGGCTTTGAGCGTGGCGACGTCCGTCTTCAGGTGCAGGTTTTCAATGACTTTTTGCACCACCGGGGTCTCGCCCATCAGCTCGGCGTAGGTCTCGGCCGACTGCGCGGCGTTGCCGATCAGCAGCGCGTTGAGCACGGGCAGCCCGGTTTGCGCCTGCTGCGGGTTCTGCGCGATCGAATTCGGGTTTCCGGCGATGATCTTCGCGTCCGTGGTATAGCGCTTGGGCGTCAGCAGCGTGACGACCGCGACCGCGATGATGACGCCGAACACGACGAGCGCGAACAGTTTGCCGCGCCGCGTCAGCGTTCCGACGAACGAGTTCCACATCCCGACCGGGTCGACGTCCACGTTGCGCTGCTGCAGGAGCGGCGTCGCGAGCGGGATGCTCGTGCCCGGAAGTCGCTGAGGTTCGTACATTGGAATCCTTTCCTAGAGCCGCAGCAGGCGGCCCAGAATCCCGAGCAGCCCCATGGACCCGGCGCTGACCGAACGATTCAAGGGCACGTAGATCGTGTCGTCCTTTTGCAAGATGGGATCGAACCGCTTATCCCCGCGGTTCAGGAATTGGTACAAGTCGATCTGATACGGCGTGTTCTTCCCCGTCGCCGGGTCGAGCCGCGTGAGCACGATACGGTTGAGGTCCGGATTCACCGCCGAGTCCGCCCCGGCGCGCGCGAGTGCCGCCGTGAGGCGGTCGCCGACGATCACATCGACGTTCCCCGGGCGCGACACCGCGCCGATCACCTGCACGCGAATCGTCTCGCCGCCGGTGACGTACACCATCGAATTGTCCTCGAGCGGCAGGTTCTGCGTCGCATCGCCTTCGCGGATGAGCTTCTCGAGGCTCGCGCTCGCGATCGTTCCGTCGCTCTCGGAAATCCGGGCGATGGGATACGCGCCGTTCGACGATGCGACGCCGCCCGACGCGGAGATGGCGTCGATGAGGCGCGCACCGCTGCGCATCTGGTACTTGCCCGTGGTCTTGACGTTGCCCATCACCAGCACGTTGATCTGACCTTGCTGCTGTACCGCCAGCGTGACCGCCGGGTGCTTCATGTACTTCTTGAGCGCGCGCGTCAGCACGTCGCGCGCTTCCGCGGCGCTCATCCCGGAAACGAGGACGCGCCCCGCGAGCGGGTACTGAATGGTGCCGTCGGATTGGACGACGACGGTTTGCGGAAGCGTCGGCTCGTCGAAGACCGTGATCGACAGGACGTCGCCCGGGTGGATCACCGGGCTGACGGTCCCGCTGCCCGGACCCGCGGGATCGGGAAGCGTCGGCGCGGGCGACGCGGGCGCGGCCGGCTGCGTTTGCGCGCCGGCGGCGAACGGAGCCGCGCCGAGCAGGAGCGCGGCAACTGCGGCGAGAGCACGGAGCAAATGCGTCGAGCGAGTGATCATGACGACTCCAAGTCGGTCGGAGCGAGGCGGGTCTGGATCGCGGTGGCCGTGGCGGTCGCCGCGGCGCTGTTCTGGGCCGCGACGAGCAACGAGGTGTACGATCTCACGTCGCCGGGCGAGCTTTCGTTCCACATCGTGCTGCGTAAGACATACAGCATCGTCGCCTTCGCCGTGGTCGGGTTCACCGCCGACAAGGCGCTGGGGCCCAGCACGCGGGCTGCGCTGCGCGCCGCGCTCGTCGTCGCGGCGTACTCCGCCGCGATCGAGGTGGTCCAGGCCGCACGCGGATCGCACGAGGGCGCCGTCTGGAACGCCGTCGACATCCTGTGCGGCGCCGCCGGCGGATGGCTCGGCGTCGTCGCGGGCGGCATCACGCGCTCGCGTCGGGGAGCGTGAAGCGCGCCTGCCGCAGGGCGGCATCGGCCGCCGCGATGGTCGCGGCGGCCGTACTCCGGTGAATCCTTGGGATCATGCTCACCTGACGAATCCTTTCGTTGGTGTCGTTTCAGTGCCGGTCCGTCGGCATCAGGGGCAGGGCGGCGGCCCTACTACCATTCCCCCGCTGGGCGGAGGAATCACGTTGCTGCCGCCATGGAACAGGAACGGCACGAGCGCCGCGAGCGGGAGCAGGTTGAGGTGATGCACCGGCGGGATCGGGATCGGCGGGATCGGCGAGACCGCGGGGGTGGTGCCGGACACGCCCGTCGATGCGACCAGCGGCGTCTGCGGGGCCGGGAAGTTTTGCGCGGCGGCGACCAGCGGATGCGGAACCGGGAAGTTCGGCTGCTGAGCGACGCGCTTTTCGGGCTGGAACACGTACGACAGGTTACCGCACTTCGCAGGCAGGTAGACGAGGTACGCGCCGCTGCCGTCGTTCTTGGGGACGCGCACGCGGTAACCCATTTGACCGGCCGGGATGCGGACGCCGGAGATGACGTGCACGACGCCGTCGGCCGCCCAAGTCATCTTGTCGAGATGGCGCGGAATCGGCATCCAGCTCGCATTGCCGATCGCGACCTGTTCCTTGAACTTGCCGTACTCGTCGGCGGTCAGCCCGAGCTTGCGCCCGGCCAACGCGAGAATTCGCTGGTTCGCTGGGTTTTCGAAATTGCGCTTGAGCTCGGCTGAATCACGCGAGCTGCCCATGATGGGGGCTCGGCCTAGCGTCGCGATCTCGATATCTTGGGCCATGGCGGGCAGTCCGGTCATCATGACCAGGAGTGCCGCAGCGGCCGGGCGTGTGATCCACATCGTACTACTCATCTCCTTACGAGGTTATGTAGATGATGCCCGGTGGACTTGATAAGCCCTCGTGCCCACTGTCCCGATTCCTCCGGGACGTAGGTCCCTACGAGATCGCGCAGTCCGACTAGTTTCAGTACATCGCCAGCGTGCCGTCGACGCGCGCTTTATTGACCGCGCGCACGAACAGCCACAGCGAAAACGGCATCAAGATGATCGCCGCGCCGAGCAGCCAGTACGCGTCGGATGCCACGGCGCCGAGCGGCACGCCGGCCGCCGCGGCCCGAAATCCGGCGAGCGAATGCGTGATCGGCAGACACCAGCCGATGACCTGGAGCACCCACGCCATCGAATGCACCGGGACGTACACGCCGCCGAAGATGCTGGCGCTCGAGTATGATAGCCATTCCACCGGGCCCGTCTTCTTGATGACCATCGCCAGCGCTGCGGCGAGGACGCCGAGCGGCGAGACGGCGGCCACGGTCAGCATCAGGAACACGAGGCCCGTGATCGCGTTGATGTGCCCTAGGTCCAGGCCCATGGTGGTCGCGACCAGCAGGTAGACACCGGTCTGCATCGCGGTCAGCGTGAACGACCAGACGCCGGACGAGAGCACGAGGACCGGCAGCGTCGTCGGCGTCGCCAAGACGACCTCGAGCGTACCGGTGAGCTGTCCGTCGCGGATCGCTTCGGCGAAGCTGCTCAACGCGGCGGTCTGAAAGCGCACGAACGCGAAGTTGATCACGACGTATTGAAAGTAGCCTGCCACCTCGCCGCTCGCGCCGAACTTTGCCGACGGAGCGACCACCGACGACAGATACAACGCGATGACGACCTCGACGCCGATCTGGATCCACGACAGCGCGAAGTTGCCCGGATAGGAAAGCGCGACGATCGAGTCGCGGCGGAAGATCGCGCCGACCTTCGCCAAGGGCGAGGCCGGCGCGCGCTTAACCGCGACCGCCATCGTTCATCACTTTCTTGAAGATATCGATCGCCTCGGGATCGATCGGCCGGAAGTCGCGGAGCGCCGCGCCGTCCCAGGATACGGCCCGCATCAGCGCGCCCAGCGTTCCCTCGCGCGGGTCCAGGTCCACGTGCAGGTCCACGCCGCGTTCGCTCCGCTCGATGCGCAGGTCGCGAAAGCCGGGGATCGTCCGGGTGCGCGCCACCAGGTCGTCGTCGACCTCGGCCAGCGTCACGCGGTAGCGGGCGACCTTGCCCAGCTCGGCGTCCAGCTCGCGCGGCGGGCCCAGCGCGACGATCCGGCCGTGGTTCACGACGGCGACGCGATCGCACACCTCCCACGCCTCCTCGAGCAGGTTCGTGGCGAGGATCACCGTCTTGCCGCCCTTCTCGACGAGCTCGTGGCGGATCAGCCGGCGGAGGTCCTCGGCGTGCACGGGGTCGACGGCGCGTGTCGGTTCGTCGAAGAACAGGACCGACGGATCGCCCAGCAGGGCGCGCGCGACGGTGAGCCGGACGCGCATGCCGGACGAGAACCCGCCGAGCCGGCGGTCGAGATGCGACGTGAGGTCGACGCGCTCGATGCACTCGTCGATTCGATTGCGAAGGTTGCGGCCCGACAAGCCCACCAGCGCGCCGAAGAACTCGAGGTTCTGGCGCGCGGTCAGACGGAAGTAGAACGACCGCTCGTCGCTGGCGCACAAGGCGATGCGCCGCTTGGCCTCGAGCGGTTCGGCCGCCACGTCGATGCCGTCGATCGTCATGCGCCCGCGGTCGGGGACGGTCAGCGTCGCGAGGAGCTTGAGCAGCGTCGATTTGCCGGCGCCGTTGGGGCCGAGCAGACCGAACAGCTCGCCGCGCCCCACCCGCAGGCTCACGTCGAAGAGCACTTGGCGGCGCGGTATGTGCTGCCCGGTCAGCGTACGGAGCATCGCCCCGAAACCGTGCATCACGGGAAATGACTTATCGACGTGCTCGACCGTGAGCATGGCGTCCCTCATGGCTGCTGGACCTTCCCCCGAAAAGCGACCGAGCTAACGTTCGCGACCGGCGAGCACCGGCCCAAGCGAGTTAGCGGGTGCCCAGAGTCGGGTACGGGAGTGCGGATCAGATATGCGCGTCGTCCATGTGTGCGGAGATTTAGGGCTCTACGGTGCGGAGAACGTTGTCGCACTGTTGATGCAGCACACCCGCGAGGCGGACGTCGAGCTCGTGGCGATGACCGTCAACCGCTCCAAGCACCCCGAGGGACGCGAACGCGCCGGAGTCCCCGTCGTCGCGATCGAGCGCGACGGCCGCAAGGACGTCACGTTCCTGTTGCGCATGGTGAGCGCGCTGCGGCGGCTGCGGCCGGACGTCGTCCATAGCCACGGCCACCACGGGCGCTATTGGGGACGGCTGGCCGCCGTGCTCGCCGGCGTCCCGCATATCGTGCACACCGAACACAATCCCGACTTGACCCCGCCGGCGCCGCGCATGGTGTTCGACGCCCTCAACCGGCTGCTCAACCCGCGCACTGCGGCCTTCGTCGATTTCACGCCCCGCCGCCGCGCGGAGCTCGCCGCCGCCGAAAACATCCCGCTCGAACGCATCGTCGTGATTCCGAACGGCATTCCCCCGGTCGATCGCGCCGCCGAAAGCCGCGACGCGGCGCGCGCAGCGCTGGGTTTGGGCGCGGCCGACATCGCGATCGTCGTCGTCGCGCGCCTGTTCGAGCAGAAGCGCCACGATCTCGCTATCGACGCGGTTGCCGCGCTGCCGCCCGCGATCCGCAGCCGCGTTCGGCTGATCCTGATCGGTGATGGCCCCTTGCGCGGCGCGCTCGAAGCGCAAGCCGCGTCGGCCGGACTCGCCGGCGCGGTGCGGTTTCTCGGATTCCGCACGGACGCGCGCGAGCTGCTCGCGGGCGGCGACGTCGCGCTGCTCACCTCGTCGCGCGAGGCGATGCCGCTCGCGATCATTGAAGCGATGCTCGAGAACGTTCCGATCGTGTCGACGCCGTGGTCGGGCGCCGAAGAAATGCTCGGCGGCGGCCGTTACGGCGCGATCGCGACGGCCTTCACGCCCGCGGCCGTTTCAACCGCGCTCTGCGCCGTTCTCGCCGACCCCGCGGCGGCAGCGCTGCGCGCCGGCGAAGCACTCGCCTATGCGACGTCGGAATTCGACGTCAACACACAAGCGCGGCGCTATGCGGCGCTCTACCGCGACCTCACGTCGAGCGCGCGCACGCGCGCCGCGAAGTCTTTCATCACCGCCGCGCGATCGTAGTTCGCGCGCACGAAGGGCGGACCATTCGCACGGAAACGCGCCTGCAGCGACGCGTCGCCAAGCAAACGGCGCACGCCTTCGGCGAGCGCGCCGGGATCTTCGGGCGTGACGACGAGTCCCGCATCGGCGAGCTCGACGACGCGTTTGGCTTCACCCGCAGCGCTCAGCACGATCGGCGTTCCGGCGATCATCGCGTCGAAGAGCTTGGTCGGCAGCGTGTCGGTGATCGTCGCGACCAGCGGCACCACGGTCGCGGCGGCGTCCTCGAGCGCGCGCGCGGCGTCGGCGCGCGGCAGCGCCCCGGTGAACAGCACGTTGGTCAAGCCGGCGGCGGCGACGCTCGCGCGCAGTCCGGCCGCGGCCGAACCGCCGCCGATCATGATGAATCGGATCGTTGGATCGTCGCGCAGCAACATGGCCGCGTCGATCACGACGTCGAGCGCCATCGAGAGGCCCATGTTCCCGACGTAGACGACGTCGCGCACGCCGGGCAGCGGCGGTACGGGCGCGGCATCCGACGGCGTGACGGGGTCGAATCCGTTCGATGCGAGGACGACTTTGGACCGGTCGACGCCGCGCGCGACGATCTCGTCGCATTGCGGCTGCGTGACGGACGTGACGAGCGACGCGCGCGCGTACAGCGCGTCGGCGATGCGTCCGACGATGCGCGCGATGCGCGAGCCGGATTTCCACGCGCCCATCTTGATCGCGACGTCGGGGAACACGTCGCGGATGTCGACGAACAACGGCGCGGCGTGCGCGATCGCACCCGCGAACGCGGGCAGCGCGAGCGTGATCGGCGGCGACGACACGATCACCGCGTCGAAGCGCTCGCGCACCGCGACGATGCGCCGCGCGATCCCGAACGCGACCGAGAGCCAGTTCAGGATCCGGTTTCCCGGCGTAGCGGCGGACGCATAGGTCCACACGCGCTCGACCGTAATGCGCCCGTCCGCTTCGATCACGTGGTTGCGGCCGCGGTACGCAGCCGGGATCACGCCGTCCGGGAACGACGGCATCCCTGTGTAGACGTGGACGTCGTCACCCGCTTGTGCGAAGGCGCGCGCCATCGCCGAGATGCGGTTGGCGGCCGCGAGCGGTTCGGGCGGATAGAATTGCGAGACGATCGCGACGCGCACCGGGTGCCTCCTTGCTGCCGCGAGTGATCGTTCCCGCTCGGCGCCCCCGTGAAGCGCCGTTTCGGCCCACGTCCCGGCGGGCAAGCGGTCTGTAGCGTGCGGATCGTATGGGCTGCCGCCTACGGCGGCCGCCAGCGCGGCGGGTTCATCCCTGGCCTCGAAAGCGTCGCGCGGCGCCTGCTCGCCCGCGGCGACACGCTCGACGTCGTCGCCCCCGACGTCGGACCGGCCCCGTGGCACGACAGCGTTCGCGCGCTCGGCGTCCGTCTTCACGTCGTCCCGGACGACGGCCGGGCGGCCGCGCGGCGCGTCGCGGCCTTGCGCGGCGACGTCGTGCACGCGCACTTTCACGACTGGCTCGTCCCCGTGACCCTCGCGACGTGGCCGTCCCGTGCGCGGCTGCTCTGGCAGATCCACTCCGCGTTTCACACCGACGGCGGCCCGTTGCGCCACAACGCGCGGCGCGCGGTGAAGTACCGGTTGCTCAGCACCCGCGCGGCCGCCGTCATCTGCGTCACGCAAACGATCGCGAACGAGGCGCGCGCGCTGGGCGTGCCGGCGCGCAAGCTCGTCGTGGTACGCAACGCCGTCGACACGGCGCGGTTTCACCCGCCCGGCGCTGCTGAACGGCAAGCGGCGCGTGCGCGGCTCGGGCTCGACGGTACGCCGGCCGTCGCGTTCTTCGGGCGGGATCCGGCGATCAAGGGCGCCGACATCCTGGCCGGCGCGCTGGAGCGCTTCACCGGCCTCACGGTCGTGACGGTCGCGACGCCTCCTGAAACGGAACGGGCGCTCGCGCGGCACGCGCGCGTCGTCAGCGTGCCGTTCACCGACGACGTGCGCGAGGTGCTTTGGGCGGTCGATGCCGTGGCGCTTCCGTCGCGGGGTGAAGGTCTGCCGTTTGTCGCGCTCGAGGCGCTCGCGTGCGGCGTCCCCGTCGTCGCGAGCGACCTGCCGTGGGCGGTCGAGCTCGCGAACGGCGGCAGTGCCGTCCGGTTGGCCCGCAGCGGCGACCCCGCGTCGCTGGCCGCGGCGCTCGAAGCGACGCTCGCCGCGCCGCCCGCTCCCCGCGCGGCCGACGGCGGGGAGCTGGATCGCTGGGCCGAAGAGGTGGTGGCATTGTACGCCGCGTCACCTTTGCGCGGCGGCCATCCGATTAGAGGACGGGTGATCGGGTAATGATGGGTTACGAGCGTTCGCTTGCATAAGGGCGAACCCGCAGAGGCGAAGGAACGCCAAGAGGACGACACGATGCACGTGGAGCGGATCTCCACTCTCGAGGGCATGGATGCCGAACGGTCGCGCTGGGAAACCCTCGAAAAGCTCGACCCGCACGTCAGCATGTTCACCACCTGGCGCTGGCTGCGCGCGTACCTGCCGGTGACGCGCTATCACTGGACGATCCTCGCGCTGCGCGAGGGCGATGACGCGGTCGCGTATCTGCCCCTGGCGCGGAACCGCTCCCTGGTCGATCGCGAGATGTTCTTGGGCGGCAACCCGCTGGCGGATTATACCGGGATGGTCACGTTGCCCGCGCGCGCCGAGGCGGCGGTCGGGGCGTTCGCGGATTTCATCGCGGCGCAGCGGTGGGACGGGTTCAACATCAGCGACGTCGCCGATCCGCGGATCGACACGCTCGTGCGCCGGCTGACCGATCGCGGGATGGTGCTCGGCTCGACCACGGAAACGCGCTGTTTGTCGTGCGCGCTGCCGCCCACCTGGGAACAGTACATCACCGAGTCGATCTCGGCGAAGACGCGCGTGAACATGGTGCGCGTGGAGCGCCGGCTCGCCGATGCGTTGCCCAACTTCCGCATCTCGGAACCGTGCGACGCCGACATTGACGCGCACGTCGACGCGATGGTCGTCGTGAACAACAAGCGCTGGGGCGGCAACATCGCGAGCTCGCGCCGGCGCTACGGGCGCCTGTTCCGCAATGCGTACGACCTCGGCATCCTGCGCATGTTCATCTACTGGGACGGCGAGCGGCCCATCGCCGGAGCTACCGCATTCACCGACCGCGACCGTTCGTGGTTCGGATTGTACATGCTCGGATTCGATGAAGACTATCAGAAGCTCTCACCCGGCAAAGGCATGGTCGGCCGCGCGATTCGCACGGCGATCGAAGCGGGTTTCGGCCGATTTGATTTCATGCGCGGCGCCGAAGAGTACAAGGCGCGCTATGCGAGCGACGTGCTCGTCACGCGGCACTACCGCATGATGCGGCCCGGCTGGCGCGCCGCGGCGATCGATCGCGCGCGCCCCATCGCGTTCCAGCTCAAGCTCGCGATCGCGAATCGGGTCTACGGACCCGGCCGCGAGCTGTAGCGCTCCTGCGCCGCGCGCTCGCAGCGTTCGCGCTGCTCGGCGGGCTCATGGCTCCTATGTGTGCGGCCGCCGCGGTCGCGCCGCCGCACGTGCTCACGTGGTATTACGCCGGCCTAAACGGCGTCAACGCCGGCGTCCCCGCGCCCGCAATGGCACGATATGCCGATTTCGCGGAGGACGACGCGTTCAACGACGGGTCGCGGCTCGAAGCATTCAAGCGCGCCGGCGGCAGGTTCGCCGTGTCCTACAGCGATCCGGCGTACGTGCCGTACTGCTACCCGCCGTTCTCGCGCCCGGCGGGCCGCTGCGAAGGTCCGGTCGGACGACTGCTCGGCAACGACGAGGACGCGTTCTTTCACGGGCGTGACGGCACGCGCGTGCGCCGCTTCGTGGACCCGCACTTTCAGTACCAAGAAGCGCTCAACCCGAAATCCGCGGCCGCGCGCCGCGCGTGGCGAACGACCGGCGAGCAGATCGTGCGCAACGCGCCGTCGCTCGATTTCTTGCTGGCCGACGACGCCGGCGCGCCGCTGCGCGCTCGCGACATGTCGCCCAAGAGCTCGGAGTTCTACAACTTCAACGACGCGGGCACGGAGATTGAATCCGACGAGGAGTTCCGCGATGCGTGGATCGGCTACATCACGGCGGCGCCGCGGCCGTTGTTCTTGAACGGGTACGATCCGGGGACCGGCCTGCCGTCCTACGGCGGCGCGTTCTTGCGCGCGCGCGGCGTGTTGGGCGAGATTCACGAGAGCTGCTTTCGCGCGCCGGAAGGCGTGACGACTGATGCCGGCGATCGCTGGCGTTTCACCGCGGACTCGCTGCTCGCCAACACCGCGATGCGGCGCTACGCCGTGTGCTTCATGATGGGGCGGCCGACCCCGGCCACGCGCTTGTACGCCCTCGCATCGTGGTGGATGACGTACGATCCGCGGTGGTCAGTCGCCGCCCCGATCGACGCGATCCCGTCGCGTTCCGCGCTCCTGCCCGAGCTCGACCTCGTCCCGCGCTTGCCGCTTCGCACTCCGTCGGACCACGTGGCGATCCTGCGCACGAGCGCCGGCGCGTACGTGCGCGAGTTCGCCGCCTGTTACGATGCAAGCGCGCCGCGCGGGCCGTGCGCGGCGCTCGTCAACCCGACGGTGCGCGAGATGCCGCTGCCGCCGCTATCGCTGCGCTACGGACACGCGCTCTCGCTCGACGACGCCGACGTGCTTTCGGGCGGGCGCGCGCGCTGGACCGGCGCTATCCCCGGCGCGCTTGCGCCCCACTCGGCGCTGCTGCTCGGCCGCTAGCGCGGCGGTTCGGGGCTGCGCGGCAGGCCCAGCCCGAAGCGCAGCCACTGCAACGTCTCGCCGAACGCCCACCAAAGGTGCCAGAAGCGGTCCGCGCGCGCAATGTGCGGGCGGTGCTTCACGTACAGGTAGTTCAAGTTTCTCCAGCGCGTCTGGAACGAGCGCAGGCGGTTGAAGCGGTTCTGATTGGACGCCGCGTGTTCGACCACACCGTCGGGCGCGAGCACGAGCTTGCCGCGGCGGCGCGCGCGCAACGCGAAATCATAGTCCTCCGCGTAGGAATATCCGCGGAGCGCTTCATCGAACTGCTCGGTCGCGAACAGCGTGGCACGGTACGCGCAGCCCGCACCCGCCATGCGCCGCATGTCGTGCGGCGCGCCGTACGCGTTCGTATCGAAGAACCCGTGCTCGAAGATGCGCGCGGAGAGCGGCGTCGGGATGAAGTCTTTATCGACGATGCGCGCCTGCACGCCGACCGCGTCCGGGTTCGCGTCGAACGCGGCGATGACCGCGCTGACGACGTCGTTGCGGAACAAGCAGTCGTCGTCGATGAAGAGCAGCAGCTCGCCCTTCGCGGCGGCGGCGCCCGCGTTGCGCGCGGCGCTGGCGCCGGACAGGGTCGTATCGTAGAGATGCACGAGGCTCGGATGCGCGGGCAGCTCGTAGCGCGGCGTGGACTGATCGACCACGATCACTTCCTCGACGTGCGGGCTGTGCTCGAAGATGCTTGCGAGGCAACTGAGGATTTCGCGCGGACGATCCTTGGTGGGGACGATGACGGACAGGCGCATGCTCAGTTCTCGTGTTCCCCGTCGCGGCCGCGATTCACCTCAAGACGACCGCGCTCCGCGCCGCGAGCGAAGCCGGCACCGAACCTGTCCACGCGGCCTTCCCGCCGGTAAACGCGCTGCGGTCATCGACCGCGAGGGAGCTCGTGTAGCGGCCCGCCGTGGACGGCGTCGCCACGGTCGACGCCGAGGGGTTCACGACCGCGGCGCACGGGCCGATTGCGCTCCCGGCTTGGTAACACGCGCCGAACTCGCGAACGTACGCTCCGCCCGTCGCACGCAGCGCTGCGATGCTCGCCGTCGCCGTCGCGCGCGGCTGGCGCGGGACGATGTCGAACTCGGGTAGCACCGAGAACCCGTCGGGGGCGAGCGCGTGCGGCACGATGACCGAGCGCGTCTCGTCGTACGTCATCCACCACGACGCGAGCACGTAGATCCGGTTGGGGGGCGTCGCCGCCGCGACGTTCATGCACACGGCGCGGGTGCCGTAGCCGTACACGGCGAGCAGCGCGTTCGACATGTTCGTCCAGCGCGGTCCGCCGCTCGAGTCGTCGCCGACGAGACCGTTGTAATCACCGTAGCAGCCTTCAAAGTTCTGGCCCGCGACGTTCGGCGATTTGAGGAACGTGCCGTTGTAAGACGGCATCAGCGTGAACGGCGTCGCACCGTTGATGAACACCGGGCGCGCGGCCGCCGCGACCATCTGCTGCTCCGCCGCGATGAACGCGCCGTCGCTTGCGATCTCGGTGGCCGGCGCGTTGAAACCGTAGAGCAGGCCGCTGAGCTGCGTTCCGTCGGAGCCGGTGAAGACGCCGCCGGAGTCGTCGGCGAAGAAGTAATCCAGCGACGGCGCCGCGGCGGCCGACGCCGCGGTGCTTCGGCGATAGGCGTCGCGCGCCGACTGCGACGCCGGATTGAGCGCCTCTTGATATTGAAAATGGTCGCTCACGAAGCGGTGCACGCGCGCACCGTCGGCGCCGTGCAGCCACGCGCCGTCGTCCCCGCTCACGAGGCCGCCCATCGGACCTTCGCAACGGCCTGCGGGCGGCGTGAACGGCGCGTAACAATACGCGGAAAACGCGGGATCGGTATACGACACCGTATATTTTCCGCCCGCGTTCTTGAACGCCAGCAGCAGCGCGACGCTGTTCGCCGCATCGCCTTCGGCGTAATCCGCGTGTGCCGCCATCCAAGCGGCGGGGATCGCCGAGTTCATGTCGTTGAGCCCGTAGTAGTACCACGTCGTGACGTGCATGGGCACGTTCCCCGGCGGCGGATTGTTCGCCGGCGCGGCGTTCACGTTCAGCGTCACGGGCGTCGCGTTGATCGTCGTTCCCGCGACGCTCGCGGCGATGCGCGCGCTACCGAGTGAGGCGCTGCCGTTGTACGTCAAGTTCACCATGGCGCCGGGGGCCGTCACGACGTTGGTCGACAACGCGGTCGCGCCCGATGCGTCGTCGTTGCTCAAAGCGATCGGCGTGAGATACGGATCGCTGCCGACGATCGTGTAGCCTGCGGCATCCTTCGCCGTCACGCTGACCGGGATCGTCGCAGGCGAGCCGGCGGTGACCGCCGCCGCTCCGAGCGCGAGTGCGACCGAGGCGACCGATGCTTCGAACGTCACGTTCACGATGTTGTTCTGATTCGCCGCGATCGTCGCCGTGGTCTGCCCGGTCGACAGCAAGTGGCCGCCGCCGTTCACGTCGTCGAACAGCCGGATCGCGAAGGTGACCGAACCGGGCGAGACATTGACCACGAGCGAACACGTGGCCGCGCAATTCGTCATCTGCTGGTTGGCGCCGAAGGTCACCGTCGCCGACTTCGTGCCGGCCGAGACGTAACGGGTGCGGCGCCGCGACGACGTGGTCGAAGCGGACGGGATCGCGATCGAGATCGCCACGGACGCGGGCGCGCCGTTCGCGCCGCCGGGTGCCGACGGTGCGCTCGCCGGGGGCAGCGTCGAGCCGCCGCCTCCCCCGCCGCCGCCGCACGCAGCGAGCAGAGCCGCCGCAAGAAACGGCGAAAATCGAAACGCATAAAGTCGCGCATCCATGTGCAACTCCCAACCGAGCTGATTGCGCTCGACGCGTGACTCGCTTTACCGTCCTACGAAGCCCAAACGCCGAGGCAGCCCGGGCGTTGACGATGCGTCGACGCCTGAACCGCTACTTTAGTATCGGACGCCCGCGCGCGGGCTTAAGCGAAGGTCGCTTCTTTCGCGGGCCGGCGCCCGAACAGCGTGCCGACCCGAGCGGCGAGCCGGCGGACGACGCCGGGCAGCTTGCGCGGGTCCCGGTAGACGTGCTTGCCGTCGACGACGATCCGGCCGCGCGAGAAGCTGGCGGTGTGGATCCCGGCGTTCCAGCGGCCGAAGGTGCGCGCGCCATGGCGCTGCACGATCGTCTCGCGATACGCCGTGGGCGTCAGCTCGTCGATCCGCGCGATCGCCAGCGCGCCGCCGTAGGAGTCGCTGCAATCCTGGCCGGGCCGGTACAGCCTGCCGTCGACCGTGAACGGCTGGCCGCCCGGCCGCGCGCTCGAGACGTCGACGACGATCGGATTGAGTGCGTGCGGCAACCATGGCCCCCGCGGCGAATCGGCGTAGAACGCGTTGAGCGCGAGCGACGAGCCGCGCGAGTACCGCGTGCAGAACGCCCACCACCGCCCGTCGTGCGCGAAGAGCGTCGTGTCGACGCCGTCAAACGCCGGGAACAGCGCGCTCTCGCGCTCCCAGCGGTCGGGAAAGCTGACGCAGCGGTAGAGCGCCACCTCGTTGCCCGAACAATTTTCCGGGACGAGATAGAGCTCGCCGTCGATCTCGACGGGATACGGATAGCTCAAGTGCGTGTCGATGTCGATGACGCGGCCGCGCCGCACGACGCGATCTTCGTCGTCCAGCACCAGCGCATCGATCGCGCCGCGCTCGTTGTGGTAGTCGAAGCTCTCGACGAACAAGGCGCGCACGCCGTCACGTTCCGCGACGAACGGATCGGCGATGTAGGTCAAGGGCTCGGGCCGCGGCAGCCAGTGCACGTCGAGCGGTTCGGCGGACAGCAGCCGCGCCGCGCCGCCCTCGACGAAGCCGACGTTCCACTCCGCGACGTCGAACAGCGCGGTCGAAATCGCGGCGCCGAGCCGCTTTCCCAGCGACGTCGCGAAGCGCAGCCGCTCGAACGCGGTGAGCGGTTGAGCGGTGGACGAATCGCCCGCAACGGCGGGCAGCTCGGCGCCGGCCGCCAGGGCCGCCGCCAAGGTAGCGGGCCATCGCGCGGTTTCGGCCAGCGCGAGCCGCACCGTCGTGGGATACCACCGGGTCACGGCAAAACGGCCGGTCCGCAGCCGCGTCGACGTGTCGCCGATCCGGCGCGCAAGTACCGTGTCGAACGTGCGCCGCCCCGCCGCGATCTCGCGACCGAAAGGCAGCGCCGCGTCTTCGGCTTCGCCGAGATGAAACGACCACACGCCGTGGGGCGCGACGGCCGATACGCCGCCGACGAGGTCGACGACGATGTCCGCGCCGCTGCAGTCGCCGGCGTCCAGCGCCACGTCGACCGGAGCGAGCGCCGTACCCGCCAACCGCGCGGCGATGCCGCGCGACGGTTCGCTCGCGCTTCCCGGGACCGCGACGACGCGAACCTGAAGGCCCGGCTCGCGCCGCAGCGCGTCGATGCACCAGCCGTGCCAAGCCGGGATGCGAGCCGACGGGACGGCGACGACGACGATCATGGTCCGGCGTGCACCGGCCGGCGCGCCCGCGCGCGGCGCGCGACGGGCGGCTCGTAGACGATTTCCGCGTGCGCCGCGGGGCGGTGCGATCGCGCGAGGGTGCGCAGCTGCGCGATGCTGCACAGAAGGACCCAGAAATATTTATACGTCTCGAGGCCGATGAACAGCGCGCAGATGCCCAGCGCGATCAGCGCGGCGGTGAAGGCGATGCGCAAGTCGTACAGCCGGTCTCCGCGCGGGATGCCTTTGAATTGGCGAAACGTCGTGAAATATGCGGCCAGGATCAACACGAGTCCGACGACGCCCAGCTCGACCGCGGCCTGGAGCGGCGTGTTGTGCGGCGGCCGGCCCCAGCCGGCGTTGTAGGCCTGATAGATACTCAAATAGCCGCGATCGTACGCCTCGATGCTCCCGCCCGCGCCCCAGCCGATGAACGGATGCTGTTGAAACGCGTGAAGCGCGACTTGCCAGATCGACGTGCGGCCCGCACCGCCGGTGGTCAGCGCGTCGCCGAGGCGCTGGCCCATGTTCGGCGCGAAGACCGGAACAAGTCCGACGACGATGCCGGCGATGACCACGCCGATGACGCGCCGTTTCGAGTACGCGATGGTGACGATCAGGATGACGGCGCTGGCGAGCAGCGCCTCGCGCGACTGGCTCATCAGCTGGCCGGAGAACAGGACGCCCAGCGCGAGCAGCGCGCCGACGATCGTTCGCGGCCGATTCGAGTTCAGCACCGCGACCAGGCAGAGCGCGATCGGGGTGAGCATCGCGTTGGCGAAGTGGTTCGCGTCGATCGTGCGATTGTCGACGTTGATCATCAAGCGCCCGGGATCGGACCCCATCGCGAGCACGGGCTGATCGTGCAGCAGATACATCCCGTAGAAGCTCGACGCGATGCCGCCCAGCACGATGCAGATGCAGACCGCGCGCAGGTCGCGATACTCGACCGGTGCGACCGACAGCACCGTGTACATCAGGATGAGCGACATCATCGACTGCACGGTGGACAGGCCGTTGGGCACGTCGGCCGTCCAGAACATGCTGATGAGCGACCAGACCAAAAACGCGAGCCACACGTAGAGCGTCAGCGGCGGCGCGTTCAAACCTTTGCGGCGAAACGCGTACACGATGATGAACAGCATCGAGAGGATGCCGAGCATCTTGGTGAGCGTCCCGGCGCCCGAGATCTTCAGCATGTTGTCGAACGGGATCAGCACGACGTAAATGCCGTAGGGGAACAGATACGATCGCTTGAGCGCGAGCACCAGCAGCGCCGGGGCGATGGCGAACCCGGCGACCAGCACCGTCAGGCGGACGTCGCCCGTGCCGATGGCATAGACGAACGCCGCGGCGAGCGCGCCCATCGCCGCGAGCCCGAGCGACAGACGGGTGCGCCGGTCGCTCAGGTCGGGACGCAGAATCGAACTGGACGGTAGCATCAGGCTATCCCGGGACTCCAAAGCAGCGCATCATCCATGAACCGCGGCGTCAAACGACCCCCTTCAAGCAACTGATCGTCTCGTTCCTGGTACCCGCCCGGCAGGGTGGTCACACCGTCAGCAACGCGCGCAGCCGAGCGGCTGTGCGCACCCCGTCGTAGTCCCGCTCGACGCGCGCGCGCCCGCCTTCCCGCAGCCGGCGCCGCAAGTCCGCGTCCCGCGCCACGCGCTCGAGCGCCTCGGCGAGCGCGCCCGCGTCGGACTCGGGGACCAGGAGCCCGGTCTCACCGTCCACGAGCTCGCGCACGCTCCCGGAGTCGGTCGCGACCACGATGACGCCCGCGGCCATCGCCTCGAGCAGCGCCACGGGCACGCCTTCCATCAAACCGCCGGGGCGCTCGATGCTCGCGATCACCGACACGTCGTAGTCGCCGCGGCCCAGCGCCGCGAGCAAGTCCGCGTGCGGAACGGCCCCGGCAAGCGTGACGGCCGCTTCCAGGCCGGCGCCGGCGATCCGGCGCGCGATCTCCTCGCGCAGCTCGCCTTCGCCCGCGAGCGTGCACGTGAACGCGACGCCGCGATCGCGCAGGCGGCGCAGCGCGTCCACCAGCACCGCATGCCCCTTGACCGGGACGAGCCGCGCCGCGTAGAGGATTCGCAGCGGGCCGGCCGCGTCGGAATGCGCCGGCGCGGCCGCGGGCAGCGCGATCCCGAGCCGGATGAGGATCACCTTGGCGGGATCGCCGCCGGTCATGCGCAGCAAGTCGTCGCGACCGCGCTCGGAGATCGTCCTGATGAAACGCGCGTCACGCAGCTTGCGCGCCGCCATGTTGTTTTCGTAGAGATCCCAGCGGTGCGTCGTCGCGCTGAACGGGATGCCCGCGACGCGCGCGCCCAGCCACGCGACCGTCGCCGGCGTGGACAGCCAGTACGCATGCAGGTGGCCGAACCCGCGCGCCCGTGCGAGCTCCGCGAGCGCCAGCCCTTTGGGAATGACGGCGAGGTTCTTCAGCTTCGCGCGCCACGGGTAGCGCTCGCGCAGCAGCGTCGCGATCGCTCCCAAGGCGCGGCGCGGGTTGCGCACCAGTGCGCGCGCGGCCGCCCACAGCGTCGCCGGACCCGCAAGCGGCATCCGCACCACCTCGGCGGGCACGCCGGGATACCCGAGGGCGGCCGCCCGCGGCGACGCCGGAAACAACACCACGTTCGCAAAGCCCGGCGCGAGCGCGCGCAGTTCGGTGTCGAGAAACGCCTCACCCAGGCCGTACGGATACTTCCCCGAGACGATGCAAAGGGTCACGCCCGCTCGATGCGCCCGGCCGCCGTTCGCTAGACCGCGATGTGCGCGGCGAGCGGACGCGCGGGTGCCTCGGGGCTCGCACCACCGACATCCGCATCGATCGCGCGCCGGAGCGACGAGCTGATGAACGGCCGTTCGAACACGCGGTAGAATGCGTACGCGATCGCGACGACGGCGACGATGACGCCCGCCCACACGACGACGCTGTTCGCCGCGCTCGCGTGCGCACGCACCAGCAGCGCGCCGACGACGTCGACGAGCGGCGCATGGATCAAATACAAGCTGTACGAGAACGTGCCGAGGAACACGATCGGGCGCGCCGCGAGCAGCCGCGCGGGCAGGATGCGCTCGTTGCGGAACGCCGCGATGAAGAACAGCGCGACCGCCGCGCCGACGGTGAGATCGGGGAGCCACACGTCGAAGCTGTCGCCGAAGCCGTCACGGAAGGGGATCAAGCTGACGAGCGCGACCACCGATGCCGCGATCGCGATCGCGTTCCACGGCAGCCGCGGCAGCGTGCGGCGCGAGACGATGTCGGCGGCGACCAGACCCATCGCGAACAGAGCGGTGAGCCACGGAACGGTCCAGTCCAGCGAATGAAACACGAAATGCGGGATGAAGCCCACGACGAGCGCGACGGCGAGCTGAGCCCAGATGCCGAATCGGCGCCACACCGGCACGAGCAAGAGCGCGAACACCGCGTAGATCTGGCATTCCAGCGCGATGCTCCAGAGCGGTCCGTTCAGATACTCGGTCGTGGCGTAGGACAGATTGTGGATCAGCGCGAGGTGCAGGCCGATCGCCATGGCGATGTGCGGCAGGTTGATGTGGGCGTGCATCAGCCACGCGGTCACCGCGAACGGGATGCTCGAGAGCACCACGACGGGCACGTACGCCGGCATCAGACGCCACGCGCGGCGCACGAAAAAGCGCTTCATGTCGAATGGCTTGCCGGCGCGGCGCGCGACCGGCAAGCCCAGACAGAATCCGGAGATCACGATGAACGCGGCGACGGAGAAGTGGCCGTACTGCAAAAAGAGCGTCGGGGTGTACCAGTTGCCGAGCGTCGCCGTCGCGGGATGCTGGATCGCCGTCTGCCAGATGTGAAAGATGAACACGTAGACGGCCGCGACGCCGCGCAGACCCTCGACGTGCGGGAAATATCGAAGCTCGGTATCGCGACCGGCGGCTGAAGCGCTCATCGCGCGGGGCTCAGGCGGCTTTGTGGAAGAAAACTTCGGTGGCGGTCTTCAGGCAGACCGCGACGTCCATGAACAGCGACCAGTTCTCCACGTAGAACAGATCGCCGCGCAACTTATCGGGAACGTCGTCGAAGCCCAGCACGCGCTTGCCGTAGACCTGCGACCAGCCGGTGATGCCCGGCGCGACCAGATGCCGCTCGGCGTAGCGCGGGTGCTGTTTCTCGAACTGTTCGACGAAGACGGGGCGCTCCGGCCGGGGGCCGACGATCGACATGTCGCCGTTGAGCACGTTGAACAGCTGCGGCAGCTCGTCGAGCGACGCGCGGCGGATGAACTTGCCGACCATGGTGACGCGGGCGTCGCCGACGGTCGCGAGTCGCGCGCCGTCTTTCTCGGCATCCAACCGCATCGAGCGGAACTTCAGCATGTGGAACGTCTTGCCGTTGCGGCCGACGCGCTCTTGGCGGTAGACCACCGGCTCGCCGTCCTCCAGCGAGATCGCGGCGGCCACGAGCGCCATGATGGGCGCGAAGATGACGAGCGCGATCGAAGCGACCATGAGATCGAAGATCCGCTTGCCGAGCCGCGCGCCGGGCTGCGTCGCGCGCAGCGGCCTGGCGACGATGAGCGCCTGCTTCCCGATCGACTCCATGTGGAGCTCGTAGGCGTGCACGCGAAAGCGCGGCGGCGCGAACGCGATCGTCATGTTCACTCGCTCGGCGGCCGCCAAGACTTGCGGCATCAGCGACGGCGCCAGCACTTCGGTGAACACCAGCGTGTCGCAGCCCCACGCGGCTGCATGCTGGAACCACGGCTGGGCGGCGACGGCGTCGGGGCTGAGCGCGCCGACGGTGTCGATGTTCGGCACGGAAAGGCGGAACACGCGCGCGTTGGGCAGCGAGCGCATCGCGTCTTCGGCGAACTCGAGCCGTGACGGGTGACCGACGACCGCGATGCGGCGCGGGCGGGCGAGCATCACGGCGTCGCGGACGTGGTGCGCGATCGCGCGCGCCGTGCCGATCAGCGTGATGGCGAAGATGAGCGCGCAGATCGCGACGACGCGCGACGTCGAGATCATGGGGAACAGCGAGAAGACGACGAGCACCGGCGCGGAGGCCAGCGACAGCGCGGCGACCGCGTGATAGAACTCGTCGCGCACCGACATTGCGAACGATTGGCGGTACAAGCCCAGCTGCCAGAACACGAGCACCGCGAACAGCGCGGTGAGCATCGCGGGAACGGCGATGTGCCGGATCGGCAGCGTCGCCATCCAGAAGCTCTTGACGAAAATGCCCGCGAGATACGTGGCCGCAAGGAACAGGACGACGTCGGAAACGACGAGGGCGAGCACCCAGGTACGAGAAAAAGAATGCACCCCGGGTCGAGCGTCGGCGTGCGGTAATGCGGCGAATTCGTTGTCGAGAGCGACGGCCATGTCGGTGCGATCCTCGCGTGTGGCGTGTGCGCATCGGTGCGCTACGACACACTCTTCGCCGTTCGATGGTCGTACCAAGTGAGGAGCACGTCCCGATATAGGACGTGCTTTAGGCCTAGATTTCTTGCATTTAAGGGCTTACAGTCCCGGAGCCGAAAGAACCACGAGCTTACCCCAATTTTGGGGGTTAATGGGTTCTAGAAGGTCTAGCTCCCGAGGCCGTGGACGACGAGCCAGCCGATCACGGCGCAGTCGATGAGCGCGAGCAAGCTCAGCGCGACGACGAGGACTTCGACCGCATTGAGGCGGTCTTGGTGCGGCTTCGACTTGAGGCGCGCCCGGAAGTGGCGCGCAGGAAGACCCGAATCCATAGGGGCTCCTCTCGAAGGAAACTCGGCGACCGGCGGCAGCCGGTACTCCCAGTTATCGGCTCGCGCCGTGAGAATGTTACGATGAGCGTCTCATGCGGATCCGTCTGTTTCTTTGTGCTCTGCTCGCGCTCGCCGGGGTGCCCCTGACCGGCGTCCGGCCTGCGGCGGCGCAAGCGGTGCCGTTCGATCAGATCGCCGCGGCGCTGGGGGGCGTGCACCAGTTCTCGCAGGTCGCGCTCTCGCCCGACGGCCGGCGCTTCGCCTACGTCGAAGCCGTCGGGGACCGCAGCGCGATCCGGCTGGCCGACGTCGCGAAGCCGGCGTTGGCCCACTCGATCACCGCGTGTCCGGGCCGGCGGTGCGACGAAGGCGACGTGGCATGGTCGCCCGACGGGCGGCGGCTCGCATTCGTTACGACCGACGCCAAAGGCCAGGGGCAGATCGCGGTCGAGGACTTCGCGGCCGCGGGCGGCGCGCGCGTGCTCACCGCCGCGAAGGGACCGCTGTCGACGCCGCGCTGGTCGCCCGACGGGCAGCGGATCGCGCTGCTGTACTCGGCCGGCGCACCGCGACCGCCCAGCCCGCTGGGACCGTCCGCGCCCGCAGCCGGGGTCATCGGAGGCAAGTTCTACGAGCAGCGCCTGGCGGTGATCTCCGCCCGGGGAGGCCCGATCCGGCTGCTCGGGCCCGACGATCTCAACGTGTACGAGTACGACTGGTCGCCGGACGGCACGCGGTTCGCCGCAACGGCCGCGCACGGCAACGGCGACGCGAACTGGTGGATCGCCGAGCTGTACGTCATCGACGAGAAGACGGGCGCCGCGGCGCAGGTTCATCATCCCGAATTGCAGATCGCATCGCCGCGGTGGTCCGGCGACGGCAAGCGGATCGCGTACATCGGCGGCATCATGAGCGATGAGGCGATCACCGGCGGCGACGTGTACGTGGTGCCGGCAGCCGGCGGCAGCGCGACCGACGTCACGCCGAACCTGAAAGCGTCCGTGGTGACGATCGCGTGGAACGGCTCGGCGACGAAGATCCTCGCGACCGAGCTCGCCGGCGATCGCATGGTGATCGCGCAGATCGATGCCGACGCGAAACGGCAGCAGCAGATCTGGACCGGCCAGGAGACCGTCTACGCGACGGGCTTCGCCGGGATCGCGCCGGGCGACTCCGGCGTGTCGCTCTCGCGCGACGGCAAGATCGCCGCGACCATCCGGCAATCGATCGCGTCACCGCCGGAGATCGCGATCGGGCCGCTGGGTGCGATGCACGCGGTGACGTCGGCGAACGCCCACACGCGCCGCTTGACCGGCCCGGCGCGCAGCATCACGTGGACCGGCGACGGGAATGCCGTGCAAGGCTGGCTGATCTTTCCGCCGGACGCGAAGCCGGGCGTGCGCTATCCGATCGTCACGTACATTCACGGCGGGCCGGCGTTCGCGCACTATCCGCTGTTTCCGAGCGGTCCGTTGGCGTTCCAGGCGATGCTCGCCGCACGCGGCTACATCGTGTTCGAACCGAACCCGCGCGGGAGTTACGGGCAAGGCGAGGCGTTCACGCGCGCCAACGTCAAAGATTTCGGCTACGGCGATTTACGCGACATCCTCGGCGGGCTCGACGCGGTGGGCCAGACGATCCCCGTCGATTCGAAGCGCATCGGCATCTTCGGCTGGAGCTACGGCGGCTACATGACGATGTGGTCGCTCACGCAGACGAATCGCTTCAAGGCGGCGGTGAGCGGTGCCGGGTTGTCGGATTGGCTGAGCTATTACGGCACCAACGAGATCGACACGTGGATGCTGCCGTACTTCGGCGCGTCGGTGTACGACGACCCCAGCGTGTACGCGAAGAGCTCGCCGATCAACTACATCAAAGGCGTGAAGACGCCCACGCTGATGGTTGCGGGCGACCGCGACGCCGAAGTGCCGGTGACGCAATCGTACGAATACTGGCACGCGCTGCGCGCACTCGGCGTGCCGTCGGAACTGGTGATCTATCCGGGCGAAGGCCACTTATTCCAAAAGCCGGCCAACCAAAAGGACGTGTCCCAACGCGTAGCAGGCTGGTTCGACCGCTACCTGCGGTAATCGCTACGACGGCAACGCGGCGCGGATTTGCAGTGCGGTGAGGGCGTTGGCGGCTATTGCGCGCGATTCTTCGTCGTCCGCGCGTAATGCGAGCTCGAACGTCGGCTGCGTGTCGGGGTGGCGGTAGGCGGCCAGCGCGCGCAACGCCGCACGGCGGTGCTCGATCGCCGGTTCTTCTTCGTACGCCTGCGTCAGCAGCGGTACGCCCCACGGCGCGCGCACGATGCCGAGGTCGCGGATGAGGTTCAGCCGGGTTTCTTCATCGAAGGCGCCGTCGCGCGGTTCGAATCGTTTGCTCCAATGGATGTCGGCGCGCTGCGGTTCACGGCGGGGTTCGTACACTTGCGGCGGTCTTCGGTAGGCCGGCGAATCCGGCGGGGGCGGTGGTGCCGTCGTGCCCGGGGGCATTCCCGGTTCGTTCGAATCGATGGGCATCACGTCGCCGACGATCATCGCTTCGCCCGACGCCGAGAGCGCCGGGTCTTCGTTCGCATCCGCGGCCGCGACTGCGACCGCATCGGGCCGGCCGCGCAGCGCGAACAATGCGATCGCCGCGATGACCGCGATCGCGGCGAGGATCAGGAGGATCGTCGTCTGCGACACCTAGGCCGGCGCGTGCAGCTGTTCGGCCAGCGTGTCGATGAGCTGGCCGCGTTCTTCGTCGAGCCGCGGATCGACCGAGCGCGTGACCGCCGCTTCGAACTCTTCGGCAGACAGGCGACCCATCTCCGCGAGCGTGTGCTGGAGCGCTTCGCGGTACGGCGTGAAGTCGGCGACCACGTCGCCGTCACGTTCGAGTGTCGTTCCCATCAGCAGCGACAGCGCGAGCCACGGCGTGGCGGTGTGCAGCGGCTCGCGTTCGAGCGCGTCGATCGCCGCGCTCAGTTCGTGCGCGCCGACGCTGCCGACGAGCCGCACGTCGCCGCGTTCGTCGTCGACGGGCGCGCGCTCGCGGCGCAGCGCCTCGAGCACGCCGCGCAGCGACGAGCGCAGCTCGCGCGACTCGAAATCTTGCGGCGCCGTTTTCGCGCCGGGCAAGCGCAATTTCACGAACAGCGTGTCGATCACGTCGCTGAGCAGCTCGCCATGACGGCGGAGCCGCGCGCGCAGCACCGCGTCCGCATCTTCGGCGCCGTCGGGGAACAACGCGCGCAGCAGCAGCAAATGCGGCAGCAAGCCGGGGAACGTCGCTTCGCGCAGGTACGGCACGAGCCAGTCGAGCTTGTCTTCGGAAAGGTCGAGCGTGAGCGTTGCGCCCGAGCGCAGTTCCTCGTGCGATTGCTCGCCGTTGCCGCTGAGCACGTTCGCATGGCGGCCGCCGCGCACCGGAACGGCCGGCGGTAACTGCAGCGTGCGCTTCGAGCGCGGGAGCTGGTGCTGCGCGGGCGGCGCTTCCAGCGCCGCGGCGGCGTCGAGCACGGAGAACGGCAGGCCGGGTTCGCTGACCGCGAACGCGGCCGTCGCGCGCACGCGCACCGGTTCCGCGTTGACGGAGATCTCCGGGGCTTCGTCCCAGCTCACGAGCGCTCGCGCTTCGATGGTGGTGCCGGCGGGCAGCGGCGTGTTGACGATGACGCGCAGCCGCGCGATGACCTCGACGCCGGGGCCGACGTCGGCCAGCGTCAAGCCGCTGGGCGTCAGCAGCGGCGACGTGCCGGCAAAATCGAGCAGCGACACGTCGTTGACCGTCGTCGTGCCGTGCGCGTACACGGTCTTGGCGGGCGCTTCGAGCCGCGCGGTGAGGCGCTTCGCGGCGCCGTCGCCGGAGTTGCGCAGCGACAGCGTGTACGTCAGCTCCGCACCCGCGTCGATCGCGTCGTCCGGCGTCGAGACGAGCGTCGCGTTGTCGACGAACGCCGGCTCGGCGTGCGTCGCGACGCGCATCGTATCGAGCGTGAAAGGCACGACGTTGAGCCCGCTCACGCGCGCGCCGACTTCGAGCACGTCGCCGTGCGAGATCGTCGCGACCAGCCGCAAGTGCACGACGGCGTCGCGCGTCTCGCCGGCGGGCACCGCGCCGAACACGACGCTCTGGCCGTCGCGCGACGCGCCCTCGACGCCTTCGAGCCGCAACTCTTCGGGCAGCTGCAAGCGCACGCGCACGTCGCGCCCCGCGTCGGTACCTTCGTTCGCGAGCGAGAGGCGGCAGAGCGTCGTGCGGTTCGGGCGCAGCACCTCGTTGCCGGCCAGCGCGAGCTTCGAGCTGGCGGCGGAGAATTTCGGGCGCGACGCGACGACGTGCGTCGCGGCGCCGAGCTCGATGGGGTCGAGCTGCGCGGTGCGCAGCGTCGCGCGCATGCGCAGTTGCGTGTCGTCTTCGATCACCGCGGCAACGCGCGCTTCGACGCGCACCGTGCGCGGTTTTCCCGGCTCGAGCGTATCGAGCTGCACCGCGCCGTCGTCGCGCACCGGCAGCTCGTTCTTGCCTTCGAGCGCGCGCAGGCCTTCGAGCCCCGCGTCGCCTTCGAGCAGCAGCCGCACGTCGGTCGCCACGTCGGCGCCCAAGTTCGCGAGATGGATGGTCGCGACGATCGCATCGCCGGGACCGACGCGGCGCGGGCTTTCGCGCACCACGTCGTTGAATGCAGCGGGGAACTGCGGCGCCGAGTGCACGGTGACGGTGCGGTCGAAGCGGCGCTGCCCCTTCTTCCACTCCACCGTTCCGCCGAGCTGCAGTTCGCGACCGTCGGCTTGCGGCGCGACGACGACGGCGCCGAGCGCGACCTCCACCGAGCGGCCCGGCACGAGGTCGCCGATGTCGAACGTGCCGGCTTCGGCGGCGCGGTCGACCACGGGGACGCCGTCGACCGAGCGCGAGCCCGGCGTGTACGCGAGTCCGTCGGGCAGGTCGAGCTTCAGCCTCACCGAGCGCGCGATCGCGGTGCCGCTGTTGCGCGCGCGCAGCGCGAGGGCGATGCGCTGGCCGGGCTCGACGTCGTCTTCGCAGTCGGCACGAAACTCGGTTTCGACGCCGGCGAACGACGGCGCCGACGCCACCTTCAGCGTGACCGGCGTGAGCGGAAATTCGGCGACTTCTTGCGAGCAGACCGCGCCCGACACCGCGATCGCCGTCGCGTCCTCGACGACGGGATCGATCTGCACGCGATAGCCGATGTCGACGGTGGTGCCCGGGCCGAGCGTCTTCACGGTGATCGCCGGCCGACCGAAGCCGAACGGATCGCGCTCGGAGCCGCCCGCGGCGTGACCGCTGACGCGCGCGCTGTCGGCGACGTACGTCGTGTTCGCCGGCACCGGCAGCAGCACCATGAGATCGTGCGCGCTGCTCTGGCCCGAGTTGTGAACCTGCGCCTTGACTTGCAGTTCCTGGCCGGGCGCGGTGTCGCGTACGGCGACGACGGTGAGTTTGGTGAGCGGGTTCTGCAGCTGCGGCTTGCTGCGCACGACGAGCCGCACGACGTTGGAGCCGATCAGCGGCACTTCGAACGAAGAGATGGCGGCTTGCAGCGTGATCGGCGTACCGTTCTCGATGGTCGGCGCGACGGTGTAGGCGAGCGAGACGCGCCGCTCGCTGCCCGCGGCGATGTCGCCGATGTCGGCGCCGGAGCTCTGCAGCAGCGTCGTCAGCCCGCCTTGCTCGTCGAGCGGCGTGTTGTCGATGCTTGCCGTCCCGACCAGGTATGTCAGCCCTTCGGGTAAGCGGAAGCGCGCGCGAAAGCCCGTCGCGGTCCCGCCGCCGAGGTTGCGGAACGTAAACGATGC
>JAXDMA010000145.1:0-3349 GCA_034666305.1 Vulcanimicrobiota bacterium | reverse complement strand
CGCGCGCAGCAGCGTGCGCTTGGCGTCGAAGTCGCGCGCGGAGTCGAACGCTTCGGGCGAGTGGACGCGCAGCGCGTCGAATGCGCGCGAGCCGATCGCCATCGCACCGAGCGCGTGCGAGAAGCGTGAGTGCTCCGCGGACGGGAACGCGAGGTACGCGAGCCCGAGCTGGCGCAAGCGCCGCAAGCGCTGCACGGCGGGGGCCGAAAGCAGCGCGACCTCGCCCGCGTCCAGCTCGATGAACCGGTGGATGGGGTCGTAGATGCGCTTGCGCCTGGACGCATGGTTGTCGCGCGGCGCGTCGTACTCATGCGCCATGTCGATCGCTCGTGTGGCCCTCGCGTTGGTTTCGGCGGCAGTGCTGCTCGGTGCGTCTGCACCGCAGCGCCTCGTCTACCCTCCGGCGCCGCCGCAGCCCGTGACCGACAGCTATTTCGGCCGCCAGGTCGTCGACCCGTACCGCTGGCTCGAAGACCCCAATTCGGCGCCGGCGCGCGCGTGGGCCGCCGCCGAGTCGGCCCTCGCCGAGCGCTTCATCCACGGGCGGCCCGGCTATGCCGCGCTCCGCGCCCGCGTCGAGACGCTCGCGAAAGGCGCGCCGTCGCGCAGCGGCCTGCAGATCGCGCGAGGTCACTGGGTGTATTTGCGGCGCACGCCGCCCGCGCCGCAGGCAGTGCTCGTCGCGCGCGAAGGGGCAGACGGCGCCGAACGCATCTTGTTCGATCCCGCCGCGTCGGCGACGGGCACGCCGCCCGCCATCGCGTCGGTGTATTTGTCGCCGGACGGCGCGCGCGTCGCGTTCTCCACGCAGGACGGCGGCAGCGAGCGCGAGACGCTGCACGTGGTCGACGTCATCGCGCGCACCATGCTCGCCGACACGCTGCCGAACGTCGGAGGCGGCACGACGCCGACCGCGCTCGCCTGGGACGCCGACGGTAAAGGATTCACGCACACCGCGTTGCCGCGCAACGCCGACGGCAGCTATGCGCGCAACGGGATCGTGCTCGCGCACCACGTGCTCGGCAGCGATGCCGCGAACGACGCGTACGTGTTCGGCCGCGGGCTGTCGCCGAAGGCCGAGTACCATCTGCTCGCGTCGCGCGACGGAAGCGCGCTGGCCGCGGTCGTCGCCGACGGCGACGGCGTTCCGGCGTCCGTGTACGTCCGGCGCGGCACCGGCGACTTCGTGCAGGTTGCGACGCCGGCAGCAGGGATCGGCAGTAGTTCCGCGGCCTCCGCCGCGTTCGTCGGGAACGTGCTCGCGGTCGTGGCGAAAGGGCGCGCGCCGCGCGGTGCGGTGATCGGGATCGGACCCGGACAGACCGTCGACACCGGTCCGACGCTCGTGGCCGCGAGCGATGTCGTGATCGACGACGTCGTCGCAATCCCCGGCGGGTTCGCGACGCTCGACGTCGCCGGCGGCGACTCCGCGCTGCGCACGTTCGCCGCCGACGGAACGCCGCGGGGGAGCGTCCCGCTGCCGGACGTCTCGTCGATCGACGTGCTGGCCGCGGATCCCGCCGGCGGTGACGTCATCGCCGGCTATCAGAACTACACGACGCCGTCGCGCTGGTACCGCTATGACGCGGCGCGCAACGCGCTCGTCGCCACGACGATCGGGCAGGCGGCGCCCGGCGACTTTTCGCGCGTGCGCGTGCAGCGCGTGCTGGTCCCCTCGCTCGACGGTACGGTGCGCATCCCGCTGGAGATCGTCAGCGGGCCGGGCACGCGCGGAGCGCGCACGCCGACGATCCTAGGCGCATACGGCGCGTACGGAAGCGTCACGCGCCCGCGCTTTTCTGCGACGAATCTGGCCTGGCTGGAACGCGGCGGCGCGATCGCCTCAGCGATGGTGCGCGGCGGCGGCGAGTACGGTGAAGACTGGCACCAAGCCGCGCGCCTGGCGACCAAGACGCTGAGCGCCGACGATCTCGCGGCGTGCGCAAAGTGGCTCGCCGCGAACGGGTACGGCGATGCGGGCCACCTCGGAATCGCGGGCGGGAGCGCGGGCGGTTTCTTGATGGGGCTGGCGCTGACACGCAATCCCGAGCTGTACCGCGCGGTGGTCAGCAGCGTCGGATTCTACGATCTGCTGCGCGTCGAGCTCACGCCCAACGGCGCGTTCAACACCCCGGAGTTCGGCACCGTCGCCGACCCTGCGCAGTTCGCGTGGATGCTCGTGCAGTCACCGTATCACAACGCGCGCAAAGGCGTGGCGTACCCCGCGGTGCTGATGACGACCGGCGAGAACGACCCGCGCGTCGATCCGTACAACTCGCGTAAGATGATCGCCGAATTGCAAGCGGACTCGTCGTCCCCGCACCCGATCTTGTTACTGCAGAAGAGCGGCGAGGGCCACGGGATCGGCAACTCGTTCCAGCAGACGGTCGACGCCGCGGCGGAACGGTTCGCATTTTTCTGGAGCCAGCTCTCGAACTAACCCCTCACTTTACGACCGGAGGACGTCGTGAAACAGAAGCCGATCACCGAACAGCAGCTCATCGCCGGAGCCGCGGTGACCCCGAAGCAGCCGGTGCAGACCGGCTCGGTCGACGAAGGCTTGCAGCAGGATCCGATCGCCGTTCAATACGACACGCGGCTGAAGAAGATCTACGTCTACGCGGACAACGTCTTCAGCCCGCAGAGCGCGGCGGATTTCCGGATCGTCCGCGTGCAGACCGAGGCATTCGATCTCACCGGCTACATCGACTTCACGCACGCGCGCCAGCAAGATCAATTTCAAGTCGAGATCCACGTGACGATGGCGCACGCGAGCAACGTGCTGCTGGCGCGCTCCGCATTTCAAGGCGGCACGCTGGCGATGATGAATCAGCTCGCGCCGCTCAATGCCAACTACATCTCGGGCAACCACATCGAGATCCTCATCCACCAAATGTACTCCCTCGACAACTTCGCGACGAAAGTCCCGCTCGCGTACCAGTTCATCGTGGAGTCCCGCTAGGACGAGTTTCATCAAGTGTCCATTCTCGAGCGATGTCCCTCGCCACGATGTTCGAGAATGGTGACGTGTTTGGAGGCGCCCAAGGACGGAGCCGGGCAGCCTCACGTCGAACGCAACTGCCGTGCGCATCGACGACGGGGTGAAGCGGGAAGTCCTCGCGCGCGCCGACATCGGCGAGGTGATCGGCGCGTACGTCAGCCTGCGCAAACGCGGGAACGACTTGGTGGGGCTGTGCCCGTTCCACGGCGAGAAATCGCCGTCGTTCCACGTGCATCCCGACCGCGGTTTCTTCAAGTGCTTCGGCTGCGGCGCCGGCGGCGACGTGTTCTCGTTCGTGCAGAAGCAGGAGAACATCCCGTTCCCGGACGCGCTGCGCATGCTCGCCAA
>JAXDMA010000144.1:0-2951 GCA_034666305.1 Vulcanimicrobiota bacterium | reverse complement strand
CCAGCGACCGGACGATCAGCGCGGAGGCTTGCCCCGACGAACGGGGTCCAAGGCGCTCCAGGACGGCGTCCGCGACGCCGATCCGGTTCTCGATCAGTCTCCGCGCGAGCGCGGCCCGTCCTTCCATCGCTGGATTCACCCTTGGATCCGCGTCACGTCAGTTGCCGATCGGAAGAATCAGGCACGTGTTCACGATGGCGGCGACGGCGAGGACAACATCGATCACGGAGGGCTCCTTGGAGGCGCGGGGGACGACTCCACCCTATCAAGGCGCGCGAAAGGTCACACTCGTCCGAAAGGACGAGGCCGTTCCGGGGCTAGACGAGTCCCCGGCGTCGGGCGGTGGCCACGGCCTCACCGCGGCTCGTGCACGCGAGCTTCCGTAGGATCGACGACACGTGCGACCGGATGGTGTTCACGGTTCGCCGCTGTTCGTCCGCGATGGCCTGGTTACCGAGCCCTTTTGAAATCGCCCGCAAGACCTCGAGCTCGACGGGCGTGAGCAGCTCGATCTCCGTCGTCTCGGTGACAGGCGAGGACAATCCCTCCGCCATGACTTCCGCGAATCGCGCCACGCCGGCGATGCCGCTGAGGCGCATGTCACGCACGGCGCCGTCAAACTGCTCGGGCACGCGGTTCAGGAGCGAGGTGAGAAGGGTGTCGAACGCCGCGAGATCCGCCGCGCCGGCGCGATTCCCGCGCAGCGCTTTCTGCGCGAGCGCATTGCGCTGGAGCAGGATGTTCGCCAGGACCGCGTATCGATCGGCGAAACCCCGCAGGCGATCGAACAACGGCCGCGTGTCCACGTCGTCCTGCGCGACCGCCGCCTCGTAACGGGACAGCGCCTGCAGCGCGTCCCTGCGCAACTGGAGCTTCGCATGCACGACGGCCAGCAGCGCATAGCGCAAGCGGTTTTGAAAGGGCGCGAGGTCGCGATCGGCGACGCTGTTCAGGACGATCTGCGCCTCGCGGAACTGCCGCTTCCAGACGTGATCCAACGTCTTCGCGAAGACGAAGCCGATGAGGCCGATCGGACCGCGATAGCTCAGGCGCGTGAGTTCGTCTTCGAGCTCGCCGACGCGTTCGGCGTTCCCGCGTTCGGCTTCGAGATGGATCAAGGTCCGCAAACCGGCGACGCGCATTTGCGGGTCGCCGGCTTTTTCGGCGTTCGCCGCGACTTGCGCCGCATACCACGCGGCTACGGGGATGCGGCCGGCGAAGGAATGCAGCGCCGTCAAGGTGCTGAAGAAGCGCGCGGCCTGTCCGAATTCGCCGCCGTCGACTGCGAGTCGCGTTGCCTCGCGAGCGAAATATTCGACCTTCGCGTCGTCCGATGCGTAGAACGCGACGGCAGCCGCGCGGCCGAACGTTCGCGAGCGAATTCCGTCGTCAGTAAATTCCGCAAGGTCGATGGCTTCGGCAATCGCACTCTGCGCGTCGTCATGTCGACCGCGCGATGCATAGATGAGCGCGAGCATCCCGAGCACGCTCGCGCGTTCGGGCGTGTCCAAGTCGATGCGGTCGCGCAACTCTTCCAGCACCGGGACGGCTTCGGCGCGGCTTTGCTGATACAATAACAGCGCGTAGCGCGTCGCCACGGCTACGCGGAACGCGACGTCGTCCGTTACGCGGTCGAGCACGGCGGCGTACCAGCGTTCGGCTTGGTCGACGCGCCCATGCGCATCTTCAAGCGCCGCGCGAAGCGCCAGCACGTTCGGGTTGGCGCTCACCATCGCACCCGGGAGCGAGCGCACGGCGCGCTCGACGATGTCGAAGCAGCCTTTGTCGAGCAGCGCGAAGTTGTAGGCGGCGAGGACGCGTTCCACTTCGCGCGCTGCGCGGGCGTCGATGAAACGCTCCAGCGCTTCGCCGTACATCCCCATCTTCTCGAGCAGTTGACCGGCGGACACTTGCGCGGCGCGCAGCGCTTCGTCGCCTTCGAGGCCGACTTGGCGCTGCACGAAATCACGGAACAGGTCGTGCAGCTTGTACACGCCGGTGTCGAGCACGCTGATGAACGCGACGCGTTCGCGCAGCGATTCTATGATGGACGCGGCATCGTCGAAGCCCGCCGCCACGGCGAGCCGTGTTTCGAGGCGCGGCAAGAACGCCGCGGTGCGCAGGAAACCGCGGATGCGGTCGTCGAGCGAATGCCACACCTGCTCGGCGAGGTAGCGGTACACCATCTCACGCGTGCCGGCGGAGACGGCGCGCAGGTCGCTCGCGCGGGTCGACGTGCGCAGCGCGAACGTGAGCGCCGCAGGCCAGCCGTCGACCAAACCGAGAATCTGTTCGAGCTCGTCGTCGCGCACCGCGACCCGGGTGGCGCGCGCGCTCTGCTTGGCTTCGTCGACCGTGAAACGCAGGTCGACGGCATCGACCACGAGATCGGACTCGCCGTATGCCAGCCACGACGCGACCGGCAGCTGCAGCGGGCTGCGTGAGGAGAAGAGCCAGCGCGGTCCGTCGCGCGTGCGCTCGACCACCGAGGTGATGAAGCGCGAGATCTCCTGATCGCCTTCGCCGTTGTGCAAGTCGTCGACGACGATGAGCGTGTCGAGCGAGCGGATGTGCGTCGCGACCCACGCGGCGAGGTCGCTGCCCGGCGCTTCGGAATTGCGCGCGCCGTCGAGCGCGGTTGCGAGCGATCGGCGCAGCGCGGGCACGACGTTTTCGAGCGCGTCCGCGAAGCCGCGCACGAACGGCAGCAGCGTCGACGCGTCGGGCGGCACGTCGAACACCACCGACGAGGGAACGCCCGCAAGAAACTGGCGCACGGCGACGGATTTTCCGAACCCCGCGGGCGCGATGATCGTCGCGATGCGGTATTGCGCCGCGGTCGCGAGGCGGTCGAGGACGCGCGGACGATCGATAGGACGGAAAACTCCGCCCAGATCGGGACGCCCGTCCGCCCTCACGCTTCTGATCACTATCGAACAGCCTACTCCCCC
>JAXDMA010000143.1:0-7173 GCA_034666305.1 Vulcanimicrobiota bacterium | reverse complement strand
GAGGTGATCGAATTCTCGCAGCGCGGATACGCGCAGCACGCCGGCCTCGCGACCGTGTGCGAACTGGGCGGACGCGGCCAAGGCGGCGCGGATCACAACGTCACCGAAGTCCTGATCCGCTCGATGTACGGCTACTATCGCGAGGTGATGGAACTGTGACGGCCGTCGCCGGGGCGATTTCCGTGGAGGACCGCCTTCGGATCGCGGATCTGTACGCGGCCTACGCGGCGTGCTTGGACGACGCGCGCTTCGCGGAGTGGCCGGATTTCTTCACCGACGACTGCACGTATCGCATCGTGCCGCGCGAGAACTACGACCGCGGTTTGCCGCTGGCGACGCTGTCGTTCGAAAGCAAAGGCATGCTGCGCGACCGCGTATACGCCGTGACGGAGACGCTGTTCCACGAGCCGTACCACCAGCGCCACATCGTGTCGGGCTTCGTGGTGCGCGCGGGCGACGCCGGCGAATTTCGCGTCCAAGCGAACTATGTGGTAATCCGCACGAAAAAGGGTGCTCTCTCGGAAGTCTACAACGCAGGACGCTACGTGGACCGCATCGTGGATGAGAACGGCGCGCTGCGGTTCCGCGAGAAGCTCTGCGTGTTCGACAGCGAGCTGATCCCGAACTCGCTGATCTACCCGATCTGACCGGCGTGCGCATGCGCGCGGTGGTATGGGGGGGGGTAGCCCGCGGCGGCCTCGATCGTAACGGCTATGCAACTGCGGGGTGACTTCGATAGCTTGGAATGTCGCGCAGAGGCACGTTAACGGAATCGAATGATCTCGAACGCAAGTCCTCGACGCATTTTCGGGGACATGGCTTGGAGCACTCGCTTCGAAACCATGAGAAGCCGACGTGGCCGCAGGAGGCCTTGGTGGGTTCCGACGGTTTGCTCGGACACGGCAAAGTCCGAGCCGTCCCAGGTTTCCCGGATTATCGCGACCTCGGACAAAACATTCAAACCGATATTGGCCCCCAAGCCGGTTCCGCCACTCGGACCAAGTTCGAGCGGATCCACTCCAATCAGAGTGCGTGGTGAGATAGACACCCTTGGAGAAATGATTAATTCAGCCCAGCCGCGTTTCGAGGCTTCCTGGCCTTTACAAATGATCGGCCCAAACTCCGCGCCCGTGAAGGCGTTGTTGAGAATGAGGGTCTGCATCTCCGGCGCTACGAGCGTCTCGTCCGCTATCGATTTACAGAACGCATTTCCACGGAAGCGCGAACATTGAAGGATCAGCGGTCCAATGCGATTCGTCGATTCGGCGGGGCCTTCGACTTCGGGAAGGTAGACAACGCCGAACTCCTCGCCGGCGGGTTCAAACACATTATGAATGCCCAGGAGAAATAACTCGGCCTCTTCAATCTCGCGCGGTTCATACTCCCTGCGAATGGACCAACTGAGGAAGAGGCGGTCGTCCGTCATTCGACGCTCCGCCTCAGCGCGCAAGACGCGATCGAAAAGATCGCTCCCCTTCGGGGTTCTAATAATTCGAACTGAGCCGCTTCGGGTGTTCGTACCGTCTCCAGGCTCTAGCCACTCACATGCCCATGGCTCTGGAATTCGGAACTCGTAGATCTCCCGCATCTATTTTACGTTGCCGTTCACTGTGTCGATGGTCCTTTGGAGTGCGTTCGGGGCTAACGGTATGGCCCAGAGAGACAGCAAGCTTCACCGAGCCATTACGCAGCCGCACGGGGCGCGCGCGGTCGACGGTGCAATTCGTACGCGATGAGCCTCGTTCAGCGGCGGGAGCGCTACGACGTCGTGGTGTGCGGCGGCGGCGCCGCGGGCGTTGCCGCCGCGATCGGCGCCGCTCGCCACGGTGCGCGCGTCGCGCTGCTCGAGCAGGCGCCGTTTCTGGGCGGCGCTGCGACGCGCAGCGGCGTGCTGACATATTGCGGGTTCTGGACGCAAGCCGATCCGCCGTTGCGTGCGGTCGGCGGCGTCGGGGCCGACGTCCTCGCCGCCCTCGGCGCGTTGGGCGGGATGAGCGGGCCCATGCGCACGGGCAGCACCAACGTGGTGATCGCGCTCATCGAGCCCGAAGCGGTGAAGCTCGCGCTCGACCGCCTCTGCGCCGCGGCGGGCGTCGACGTGATCCTGCACGGACGTCTTGCCGCCGTCGAAAGCGATCCCGGCGTCGTGCGCAGCGCGCACGCGCTCGACCACGCCGGCACGTTCTGCCTCGACGGCGCCGCGTTCGTCGACGCGAGCGGCGAAGCCGACCTCGCGCAGTTCGCGGGCGCGGCGACGCGCTACGGCGACGCGCACGGCAACGTGCAGAACGGTACGCTCGCGATGCGGATCGGCGGGATTCCGCGCGACGCGGACGTGTCGCGCGCCGATTGGGCGCGCGCGGTGCGCGAAGCCAAGTCGCGCGGCGCGAACACCATGACCAAGGAACACGGTCTCGTCGCGCGGTTGCCGCACAGCGGCGAGATCATCGCGTTTCTCGCCGACGAGTCGTACGACGCGCGCGACGCGCGGTCGACGTCCGCGGCGGAACGCCGCGCGCGCGAACAGGCGTGGTCGTACGTCGAAGCGATTCGCGCATTGCCCGGGCACGAGCGCGCGTACTTGATCGCGACGGGGCCGGCCATCGGCACGCGCGAGTCGCGCCACGTGCTGGCGCGCACGGCGCTGCGCGGTGCCGACGTGATCGATGCGCGGATCGGCGACGACGCCGTGGCGCTGGGCGCGTGGCCGGTCGAGCTTCATTCCGGTCCGGGACATGCCAACGTCTGGAAACGTCTGCGCGACGACGGCGCGTACGGGATTGCGCTCGACACGCTCTTTAGCGCAACGCACCGCAACCTGCTCGCCGCCGGGCGCGTCCTTGACGCCGATGCCGACGCTTTCGCGTCGGTCCGCGTTATGGGGACGGCGTTTGCGACCGGTCAGGCCGCAGGCGTCGCCGCCGCGCTCGTCGCGGACGGACGGACGGCGGATGCGAGCGCTGTGCGCGCCGAAATCATCCGCCAACACGGAATCCTCGACCTCGAAGGGAGCCCCGCATCGCCATGACGTCACGCGCGCGATTCCTCGGCACCGCGGCCGCCGGCGCGGCCGCGACCGCTTTTCCGACCGCGATCTTCGCCCAAAGCCGCAAGCCGCTCACCATCGGTTACGTGCCGTCGACGCTGTTCGCTCCCGTGTTCGTCGCGGTGGAGAGGGGCTATCTGCGCGACGCCGGATTCGAGGCGAGCCTGAGCCCGATCGTCGCGGGCGCGGACTCGATGAGCCTCGTCGCGCAAGGGCAAGTCGACGTCGCCGCGGCCGCGCTGTCGGCCGCGTTCTACAATGCGGTGAATCGCGGGCTCGAAGTGAAGTTCGTGGCGGCGACCGGCTACCAGCCGCGCCAAGGGCGCCCGTCGGCGCTGCTGATCCGCCAGGATCTCTACGACGGCGGCTTGCGGCTAGGCCCGGCGCTCAAGGGCAAGAAATTCGGCTGGATCGGCAATTCCGGTGCGGCGTCGGCGTACTACGTCGCGCGCATCCTGCGCACGGTCGGGCTGCGCCTGACGGACATCGAGTCGCTGAACGTTCCGAATCCGGACCAGCAAGCGGCACTCGAGCGCAAGGCCATCGACGTGCTGTTCACGTCGGCGCCGTTCAGCGACGAGTTCGCGCAGAAGCATCTCGGCACGATCGTCGCGTCGCCGCCGCCGGGGATTGCCGCGTCGGGCATCTTCTTCGGCCCGGCGCTGCTGCGCAACCACGAGAATGCGAGCGCCGTCATGACCGCGTTCCGCAAGGCGGCCTCGGAGATCGCCGGCAGCGGCTTCTATGCTCCGGCGAACATCGATGCGTACGCGAAGTACACGAAGCAGCCGGTCGAGGTGATCAAGGCCGCGCCGCGGTACGATTTCAAGCCCGACCTGCGCATCGACCAAGGCACGCTCGAAGACATGCAGCGCGAGTTCCTCGCCGACAAGATCCTCACGTACGCGCAGCCGCTCAACGAAGTCCGGCTCGTCGCGCGCTTCTAGGGAGAACAAACGCTCACCGCCGAACCGCTGCGCATGGAGCTCGTGCGGGGCGGCCGCATCGCGACGATCGACGGACTGCGCGGCATCGCGATCGCCGCGGTAGTGTGGTTTCATCTCTGGCAGATCTCGTGGACGTGGGCCTTCGTCCCGTACACCGGCATCTCGCTGCAGCCGATCGCCGAAGCCGGCTTCCTCGGCGTCGCGCTGTTCTTCTTCATCTCGGGCTTCGTGCTGATGCTTCCGTACGCGCTGGCGCATCTCGCCGGCACGCCGTGGCCCTCGCTGCGCCACTTCTTCGGACGGCGCTTCTTGAAAATCGTTCCGTCCTACGTGCTTGCGATCGCCGTGATGATCGCGTTCGGCGTGCAGACGTACGCGACGGCCGCCGACGCCGTCAAGGATGTCGCGTTCCACCTGCTGTTCATCCACGACTGGTTCGCGACCACGAACACGTCGATCGACGGCGTGATGTGGTCGCTCGGCGTCGAGATCCAGTTCTACGTGCTGTTTCCGCTGCTCGTGCTCGCATTCGTGCGGCGCCCGCTGCTCTCCACGCTCGCGCTGTTCGCGATCGCGAACGGCTGGCGCGTGTGGGTCATGTTCGCAAACCACTACTACTACGAGCAGCGGCTCGCGCAGCTACCCGGGTACATCGACTTTTTCGCCGCGGGGATGCTGGGAGCGTTCGCGTACGTCGCGATCGCGACGCACCGGCCGCGCCTCGCGCAGCGCCGCTGGGCGTTCACGGCGCTGTCGATCGCCGGCTTCGTCGCGCTGTGGCTGCTCGTCGCGAACTGCGACTTCCACCGCTCGGACGCGGAATGGCCGCAGCTGTGGTCGGTGGAGTGGCGCTCCGCGCTCGCGCTCGCATGCCTCGCTGCCGGGCTCGGCTCGCTGTTCGCGGTGCGCGGGTTCCAGCTCGTGCTCGCCAACCGCGTGCTGCTGTTCCTCGCGGCGATCTCCTACAATCTGTACCTGTGGCACCAGCCGATCGCACGCGCGCTCGTGCAGCATCATATCCCGCCGTTTGCGACCGCCGACCCGCACGACGATCCGCAGTGGAAGCTCGTCTACTGGGCCGTCGCGGTGCCGGCGGCGGTGGCGGTGTCCGCGCTCATCACTTATGGCGTCGAGCAGCCGCTGCTGCGCCTGGGCAAACGCCGCCGCGAGCTGCGCCCGACCCCAATTCCGATCGCGCCGGAAACGCTCGCCGAGACATAACGTTTCGGCGAGCATGATCCTGACCGATGATGACGTACGTGACTGAGATGAGAAAGCTCTTGATGGCCGTCGTACTCGTCGCGACGGCAACCGTTTGCTCGCCGCCGGCGAGCGCCGCCGCATTGAGCGAGGCGCCCGCCGCGGCCGGCATCATCGATTCGCAAGCCTTCGTGACGTTCGCAGGCGACGGCTACTCGGTGCTCGTTCCGCGCGGCTGGGCGCGCACGCAGCAAGGCTCTGCGGTGACGTTCAGGTCGGATGCGGATAGCGAGCTGATCGAGACCGCCCCCGCGGGCACGAGCACCGACCTGACCGCGCGTTTTCATCCGGTCGGAGTGATCCACTTGCAGACGCGCAACGTGACGCTTGGCACCGAACCCGCCTCGCTCATCTCGTTTCGGTCGCTGTCCGAACCAGATCCGGTCACCGGAAAGCGGCTCGAGATCGAGAACCTGCTTTACAGCTCGTCGCACAATGGCGTAAAGGCCATGCTGTTGTTCTCGGCTCGCACAGCCGCGGACAACGCGGACCGGTGGACGAAAATCGCGCAGAGCTTCCGCTGGACCTAAGCCGCGCTCCGGGAGGGACCCGCGCCTCGGGCTCCGATATTGGGTCCGCATGAAGATCGCGGTCCCGAAGGAACGCGCGCCCGGTGAACGACGCGTCGCGCTCGTTCCCGAGATCGTCGCGAAGTTCGTCAAGGCAGGACATACCGTCATCGTCGAGCGCGGCGCGGGCGCGAGCGCCGGCTACACCGACGCGGCGTACGAAAGCGCGGGCGCGACGATCGCGCCCGACACGCGCGTGGCGTACTCCGAAGCCGACGCCGTGGTGCGGGTCGCCAAGCCGTCCGATGGCGAGCTCGACGGGATCCCGCGCGGCGCCGCGCTGATCGGATTTCTCTCGCCGCTCGGCGATCCGCGCTCGGTCGAGCGCTACGCCGCGCGCGGCATCACGGCGCTCTCGATGGACGCAATCCCGCGCACGACCAAGGCCCAGGCGATGGACGCGCTGTCGTCGCAGGCGAACATTGGCGGCTACAAAGGCGCGCTACTCGCAGCAAGCTATCTGCCGAAGTTTTTCCCGATGCTGACGACGGCCGCGGGTACCGTCCCGCCGGCGAAAGCGCTGATCATCGGCGCGGGCGTCGCGGGCTTGCAGGCCATCGCGACGTGCCGCCGCCTCGGCGCGGTGGTCACCGCGTACGACACGCGTGCGGTGGTGGCCGAACAAGTGAAGTCGCTGGGCGCGAAGTTCTTGGAGATCGACGTCGGCGAAAGCGGCGAAGGCCAGGGCGGCTACGCCAAAGAGCTTTCGCCCGAGGCGATCGCCAAGCAGCGCGCGGGCATGGTGAAAGCGATCGGCGCAAGCGACGTGGTCATCACGACGGCCGCGATCCCCGGCAAGCGCGCGCCCATTCTCGTGACGGCCGAAGCCGTCGCCGCGATGGCGCCGGGAAGCGTGATCGTCGATCTCGCCGCGGAGACCGGCGGCAACGTCGAAGGCACGCAAGCCGGTGAGGTGGTCGCGACCGAGAACGGCGTGACCATCGTCGGTTTGCTGAACCTGCCCTCGACGCTGGCGTTCGACGCAAGCCGATTGTACGCGCGCAACGTGCAAGCGCTGCTGGACTACATCATCAAGGACGGCGCGCTCGCGCTCGATCCGACCGACGAGATCGTCGCGGGAACGACTATCACCCGCGACGGCGAGATCGTGCACGAAGCCACGCGCGCCGCGCTCACCGGAGGAGCCGCGTGACTGCTCACCTGCTGACCGAGCTGACCATCTTCATCCTCGCCGTGTTCGTCGGCTTCGAGGTGATCTCGAAAGTGCCGACGATGCTGCACACGCCGCTGATGTCGGCGACGAACGCGATCCACGGCATCGTGCTCGTCGGCGCGATCCTCATCGCGGGTACGGCTGACGCGCCGCTCGGCGCGATCGTCGGGTTCGTCC
>JAXDMA010000142.1:0-3831 GCA_034666305.1 Vulcanimicrobiota bacterium | reverse complement strand
CGCCGACCGCCGCGGCGTGGACATGGGGCCGTCCGCGATCCGGTACGCGCGCCTCAAGGAGTCGCTCGAGCGGCTCGGGCTCACCGTTACCGATCACGGCAACCTGCACGTGCCGGTCCCGGAGTCGGCGACCATCGCCGAGCAGAACGCGAAGTATTTCCCGATCATCAAGGCCGTGTGCGACGAGCTCGCCGGCATCGTGCGAAACGTCGTGGAGCAAGGAAGTTTTCCGCTCGTGCTCGGCGGCGATCACTCGATCGCGATGGGCACCATCGCCGGCATCGCTCGCGCGCGCGGCAAAGCGCCCGGCGTCATCTGGGTCGACGCGCACGGCGACATCAACACGCCGCTGACGTCGCCGACCGGCAACGTGCACGGCATGCCGGTGCACTTCGCGCTCGCCGAACACGCGGTCGATCCCGCGCGCATGGCATTCATCGGCCTGCGCGACGTCGACGACGGGGAGAAACGCACCATCCGCGAGCTCGGCGTGAAAGCGTTCACGATGGCCGACGTCGACCGGCTCGGCATGAGCCGCGTCGTCGAGGAAGCGCTGGCGATCGTCGCCGACGGCGAGAACTCGGTGCACGTGAGCTTCGACATGGACGGCGTCGACCCGCAGGAAGCGCCGGGCGTCGGCACGCCGGTGCGCGGCGGGATCACCTACCGCGAGGCGCACTTGCTGATGGAAGGCGTCGCCGCGAGCGGCACGCTGGGCTCGCTCGAGATCACGGAGATCAACCCGATCTTGGACCGCGAAAACCAAACCGCGATCTTGGCGGTGGAGCTGATCCTGAGCGCGCTGGGAAAGACCACACTCTGACTCGAATCAAAGCGGTGCGTTAGAGCGAACACAGACCGGGGGCCGCCGGCCCCGAATGGCGCGCTGCGAGCGCTACCGAGCTTGCGGCCATCGCGGCGAACACCACGGACGAGCCGAACCACAGCCACGGTGAGCGCAGGCGCGGCACAATGTTCGCCAACGTGATCGCCACGATGATGATCGCGATCGGGAAACCGCCGGCGGAAAAGATCGCGATGATCGTCAGATACGCCAGCACCCAATCGGTACCGCAGAGATATACCGTTCGGCCAATGGGGATGATCCCGACGGCGACCACGTCGATCGTCGCGCACAGGGCCGCAAGCGCGGCGACCGCTACACGACCCGTCCCGCGAGCTCCGTTGCGTGCAGCGTGTGACGTCCGATCACGCATAGCGGCACGTCGCGCCAGTGTGTTTCGAGGCGGTCGACCCATGCGTCCGCGAACGTGAGGCCGTCGAGGCCGCCGTACAAGCAGATTTCTGCTTCACCGTCACCGTGGCGGAACTCGTAATCGACATCGGCGAGATCGGGAACCCCGATCCCGTCGAGCGGCGCGCCGATGCGCGACAACGCGCGATACACGCGTGCCGCGTTCTCATCATCGGCGTCATACCACAAGCAGTGATCGTAGGCGTCCGTGACTTCGCCGTGCAGCCGCTTCGCCAGCCCCCCGATGACCAGCGTGCGCGCACGTTCCCGCGCAAGCGCGCGGAGCAGTTCGGCGAACGCGGTATGGTCGGGCATGGGACCCTCCAAAAAGGCCGGGCGGTGGGGCTACGGCAGCGATGGCGGCGGGTCCCCTGTGCATAACCGCACGAATCAATCGCGCGCCCAATCGCGACTGCGCTCGACGGCGCGGTGCCAGCGGCCCAGTAGCGCGTCGCGCCGCGCCGCGTCCATGCCGGGCTCAAAACGCGCCGCCTCGCGCCATTGGCCCGTGACCGTCTCGACGTCGGTCCAAAAGCCGGCTTGAAGCCCTGCGAGATACGCGGCGCCGAGCGCTGTCGTCTCGGTGCACGCCGGGCGCACGACGGGCACGCCGAGCACGTCGGCTTGAAACTGCATCGCGGCGGCGTTCGCCGACGCGCCGCCGTCCACGCGCAGCTCCGCGAGGCGCATCCGGGCGTCTCGTTCCATCGCGGCGACGACGTCGGCCGTCTGATACGCCATCGCGTCGAGCGCGGCGCGTGCGATGTGCGCGCGCGTCGTGCCGCGCGTGATGCCGGTGATGGTGCCGCGCGCGTGCGGGTCCCAGTACGGCGCACCGAGTCCCGTGAACGCGGGGACGAAGAAGCAGCCGCCGCTATCGCCCACTTCGCGCGCGAGCGGCTCGACGTCGGCCGACCGTTCGATGATGCCGAGTCCGTCGCGCAGCCACTGCACTGCGGCGCCGGTGACGAAGATCGAGCCTTCGAGCGCATACGTCGCGCGGTCACGTTCGAACGCGAACGCCACGGTCGAGAGCAAACCATGCTCGCTGCGCACGACGCGGTCGCCCGTGTTGAGCACGACGAAGGAGCCGGTGCCGTACGTGTTCTTTGCGAGCCCGGGAGCGAAGCACGCCTGGCCGACGAGCGCCGCCTGCTGATCGCCCGCGACGCCGGCGATGCGAATGGCTCCGCCGAAGTGCTCGACGCCGGTGGTGCCGAACTCCGCGGTGCACGCAAACACCTCCGGCAGCAGCGCGCGCGGGATGCCGAACGCCGCGAGCAGCTCGTCGCTCCACTGCAATCGATGGATGTCGAACAGCATCGTGCGCGACGCGTTCGTGACGTCGGTAACGTGCCGTGCCCCGCCCGTGAGGTTCCAGATCAGCCACGAGTCGACGGTGCCGAACGCGATGTCGCCCGCGTCCGCGCGCGCCCGCAAGCCCTCGACGTTGTCGAGCAGCCACGCGATCTTCGTCGCCGAAAAGTACGGATCGAGCAGCAATCCGGTTTGCGCGCGAACCGTGTCTTCGACGCCGCGCGCCCGCAGTTGCTCGCACAGTGCCGCGGTGCGGCGATCCTGCCACACGATCGCCGCGTGCACGGGTCGCCCGGTCGCGCGTTCCCAAAGGATCGTGGTCTCCCGCTGGTTCGTGATGCCGATCGCGCCGACGTCCGCGGCGGTGAGGCCGGCGTTGCGCAACGCGGCGCGCGCGACGGCGAGCTGCGACGACCAAATCTCCGCCGGGTCGTGTTCCACCCAGCCCGGCTTTGGGAAATGCTGCGTCAGCTCGCGCTGATCGAAGCCGCGGATCTCGCCGTCAGGGCCGAATGCAATGGCGCGCGACGACGTCGTTCCCTGGTCGAGGGCGAGGATGACCTTCACGCCCGGCGCTTCGGCGGTCCGGATGGACTTCTTGCGTCCGCGAGGAGGCTGTGCGACACTCGAACCGATGATGAAAGCGGTGTTCGCGGCGTTCTGCCTCACGCTCGTGACCGGCTGCGCAGGTGGCGGACAAACGCTCGCCTCGGCGCCACACACCTGTCCGGCGTTTTCCGGCGGGAACGTCACCGACGCAATGACCCAGCCCCCCGACGGTGCGACGGGGGTGCCGCCTTCCGTCGGCAGCATCACCGTTCCGTTCGTGGACGGGCTAGCGGGCCACACCGCGGTTCTGGTCGGTGGACCGCCGGGAACGGCCAATCAGACGGTCATCGCGACGTCGCCGTTCGTTGCGTCCGGCGCCAATCTCACGGCGGCGATCCCGGCGCTTGCCGCCAACACGCGCTAGTCCGCGAGCGCGGACGTGCTCGTCTCCGCCGGAACCGGACCGCTCGGCTGCGACGTGCGCCGCCTGTACGTTCTGGGATCGTTCACCACGCAGTAGCGCGCTACAACCGGAACGCGTCGATCCCGCCCGGGTCGGGGAACACTTTGCCGGGATTCATGATGCCCAGCGGGTCGATCGCATCTTTGATCTTGCGCATCACCGCGATCGCGTCGGCGCCCAGGTCCAGCTCCATGAACTGCTTTTACAGCAAGCCGATGCCGTGCTCGCCCGACAGCGTGCCGCCGAG
>JAXDMA010000141.1:0-13619 GCA_034666305.1 Vulcanimicrobiota bacterium | reverse complement strand
CGGACGACGCGCAGTCGTCGCGCGACCACGTCGACGAGTACCGCACGTACACGATCGTCGCCGGACCGTTCGTGAAGCCGCACTATCTCGGCGCGCACCATCTCTCCACGGTCAGCGTGCTGAAGACCAGCGAACAGATTCTCGGGCTGGGCACGCTCGCGCTCGGCGATCTGCTCGCGACCGACATGAGCGATTTCTTCACCGCGCACGGCGACGTCGCGCCGTACGAAGCGATCCCGGTGCCGGCGCAAACCGCCAGCGCCGAAGGCAATCGCATCGCGGCGCTGCTCGCACGGACCGATCAAAGCCGGCCCGACGCGGATACCGCGCGCGGCGCACGGCTCGTGGACTTGTCCCGCCAAGCTGACCGCCTCGCGGGGCAGCGGTTCGCGATGAAGCCCGGACTCTACGCGCGCCGGCAAGGCGAGCTGTATGCGCGCGCGCTTGCGGAGGTCGAATGATGCGCCCGAACGACATAGCGCTGCTCATCTTGCGGCTCACCGCCGCCGTCGTGATCTGGCCGCACGGCGCCCAGAAAGCGCTCGGGATCTTCGGCGGATACGGGATCGCGGGCACCGTCGACGGTTTGGGCCACATGGGGATTCCGGTGGCGATCGCCTATCTGGTGATCGCGGTCGAGTTCCTCGGGCCCTTTGCGCTCGCGCTCGGCGTGTTGACGCGCCTCGCCGCGCTCGGCATCGCGGTAGACATGGCCGTCGCGGCGTACAGGGTGCATCTGCCCAACGGCTTCTTCATGAACTTCGCCGGAAATCAAAAGGGCGAAGGCATCGAGTTCTTCATCTTCGCCGTGGGAATTTGTCTGGCGCTGGTCATCGCAGGCTCAGGCCGAATCGCACTGCTCCCCAAGACCTAGTTTGCACATGTAGCGTGTGGTGAGCAACGCTTCGGCGCTACGCGATTCCGCCGTACTCGATGATTCCGAGGATTTGGCGTACGAGAGCCGTGCCGTGCGCCGTAGCGAGCAACTCGATCGGCTTCGCGCCGCCGAGCGCGCCGTTTGGTTTCCGTAACCACCGTGCGGCCTTTTCGAGATCACCGAACGCCTGGACTGCTTCCCGTGTGCCGGCGGCGATTCGCGTTGCGCGATCGTGCTGAGGGCCTTCCTGCGGTTCGTGATCACTGAGTTTCCGTTGGCCAGGCATCAGTCTCATCGTATCACCGTCGGACTAATAGCCCGACTCCTTTCCGGCCACGGTGACGTGGAGGTGCCTCGTCCGGCCGCCGCCAGCGTCCACACCTAGGAAGCGACGGTCGCCTCGTGTCAGGACCCCGGCCGTTTCTCGGCGAAACCTCGCTGGTCGTGACCGTGAAGACCTATTCAGCTCCGTATGTGGCCAGCGACGCCGGCGCCCTTGCCGGCGCCATCGTTCTGCGGCCGTCCACCGCCGTCGACCGCTTGCCGCCCATCAAGGGCGAACCGTCGCCCATCGCGGACCGCGCGCTGGAGCAGCACGGCATCTTCGTTCGTACGCTGCGCGACCGCGGCGTGACGGTGCACGAAATGGCGCCCGTGAGCGAGTCCGCGACCGAGACGCTCGTCGCCGACTGCGCGATCGTCTTGCCGCAGGGCGCGGTGATCGCGCGGCCGTCGCAGATCGAGCGCCGTGCCGAAGTCGGCGCCGTCGAGAAGCAGCTTGCCGACCTGGGCATCCCGATCATCGGCCGGATCGAAGCTCCCGGGTTGCTCGACGCGACCGATGTCGCCGTTGCGCTCGGCCGGATGTTCATCGGCGTGCCGCGCGCGGGCGCGGGGTTGCGGCGCCGTTCCAACGAGCTCGGCCGGCGCCAGCTCGAAGCGATCGCCGCGCAGCAAGGCTTCACCGTCGTCGAACTGCCCGTCGCGAACGACGTCCCGCGTTTGCGCGACGTGTTTTCGCTGGTCGCGTCCGACACGGTGATCGCGGCGCCGGACCGCGTGGATCTCGTCGCCGCGACCGGGCTCCGCGTCATTGAAGTGCCGCGCGGTGAAGAGCTTGCCGCCGGCGTGCTCGCGCTCGGCGAGCGGCTCGTCATCGCGAACTTGCGCTTCCGCGAGTCGGTCGCGATTCTCCGGAAAAACAAAATTGCCGTCGAGGCGATCGATCTGTGGGAGTTCGGAAAGGGCGGCTTCGGTCCGTTCTCGCTCGCCCTCGCACTGAAGCGTAGCTGAGGGTTGCGAGTAGCGATTCTTTCCGACATTCACGGCAACGCGCACGCGCTCGATCGGTGTCTGGAAGACTTGGCGTCGCGCGGCGGTGCCGACACGATCGTGGCGGCGGGCGATCTGTGCCTTGACGGACCCAAGCCGAAGCAAGTTCTCAAGACGCTGCGCGCCGCCGGCGCGCAATGCTTGCGCGGAAACACCGATCGCTTCATCGGCGCCACGGATTTGGCGGAGCTCGCCGACGAGGATGCGCGCGGCGTCGCCTGGGTGCGCGAACGGATCGGCGAGGAGTGGACGCGCTGGCTCGGCGCGCTGCCGTTCTCGTTGAATTTCGGTGACGGCGAGGACGGCTTGCTCGTGTGTCACGCGAACCCCAAGAACGACGACGAGCACGTGTGGCCCGACGCCTACGACGACACGCTCGAGCGGCTGTTCGACGGCGTCACGCAGCGCACGATCGCGTTCGGCCACCTGCACTTGCCCTACGTGCGCGTGTGGCGCGGCCGCACGCTGGTCAACGTCGCGTCGGCGGGGCTGCCCAAAGACGGCGACCCGCACGCGCATTATGCGATCCTCACCTGGCGTTCGGGCGGCTGGGAAGTGCAGTCGCGCCACGTCGGATTCAACGCCGGCAAGGTCGCGCGGCAGCTGAAACGCAGCGGTATTCCGGACGTGGAAGAACGGCTGGCGACGTTGCGGCGCCATCGCTATCCGAAGCTCGGACCTTGCGGTTCGGTGATCCCGTGAACGCGCCGGCGCTCGAAGTCGCCGACCTGGTGAAGCGCTACGGCGATTTCACCGCGGTCGACGGCATCTCGTTCCAAGTGCAGGAAGGCGAGTTCTTCGGCTTGCTCGGCCCCAACGGCGCCGGCAAGACGACGACGATCAACGCGACGGTGGGCCTTGCGAAGATCACGAGCGGCTCGATCTCGCTGTTCGGTCACGACGTCGTCCGCGACTGGCGCACCGCGCGCCGCCAGGTGGGCCTCGCGCCGCAGGAATACAACTTCGATCGTTATCTCAACATCCGCGACGTGCTGATCTTTCAGGCCGGCTATTACGGCATCCGCGGCAAAGCGGTGCAGCAACGCGCCGACATGCTGCTCGAACGCTTCGACCTCGCGTCCAAAGCGAAGCAGCCGTACATCAAGCTGTCGGGCGGGATGAAGCGGCGGCTGACGCTCGCGCGCGCCCTCATCCACGAACCGCGCCTGGTGATCCTCGACGAGCCGACCGCCGGCGTCGACGTGGAGCTGCGCCTGGAGCTGTGGTCGCTGCTGCGCGAGCTGAACACGAACGGCACGACGATCATCCTCACGACCCATTATCTCGAAGAGGCCGAGGAGATCTGCGACCGCATCGGCATCATTCAGACCGGCAAGCTGATCGCGCTCGAAACCACGCAGAAGCTGATCGGCGACGGTTCGCTGCAAGACATCTTCTTGGAGCTGACCCGCCGATGATCGTCAACTCGGTCGGTTTCCAGATGCTGATCAAACGCGAGATGGTGCGCACGTTCGCGATCATCAACCAAGTGATCTGGCCGCCGGTGATTCAGACGCTGCTGTACGTGTTCGTGTTCGGCCTCGCGCTGGGGACCAGCATCAAGACGATGAACGGCGTGCCGTACGCGCAGTTCCTCATCCCCGGGCTCATCATGCTGCAGGTGATCGACCAGACCTACAGCGAGAGCTCGTCGTCGGTGTTCCAAGGGCGCTTCATGAACTCGATCCAGGAGCTGTTGATCGCGCCGCTCTCCGCGATCGAGATCGTCCTGGGCTATGTCGTCGCCGGGGCCGTGCGCGCGATCTTCATCGCGCTGCTCGTCACCGTGCTCGGCGTCGTGTTCGTGCACGCCGTGCCTTCCAACTGGGCCTTGTACATCCTCGTCATCACGCTCGTCGCCGTGCTGTTCTCGTCGCTCGGGATCATCTTCGGCTTGTTGGCGGAGAAGTTCGACCACATCGCCGTGCTCACGACGTTTTTCATCACGCCGCTCGTGTTCGTCGGCGGCGTCTTCACGTCGGCGCAGTCGCTGCCGCCGATGCTGCGCCAGGTCTCGCTGTTCAACCCGATGGCGTACATGATCGACGCGTTTCGGTACAGCTACATCAACAAAGGCGACGTCCCCCTAGCGCTGTCGCTCGGCGTGGTCGCGGTTCTATCGTCCCTTGCGTTCGCGATCGCGCTGCGGATGACGGCGGCCGGGTATAAGCTGCGAACATGAAGCGCCGCGTCTCGTCGTTCGCCGTGGCCGTACTTGCCGCGGGACTGTGCGCCGCGGCGCCGCAGGCGGCACAGCTGCCCGGACCGGTCGTGGGCCGGCCTGCTCCCGCGTTCACGCTCACGACCATCGACGGGAAGACCGTACGGCTCGCGGACTATCGCGGTAAGACGCTGGTCGTCAACGTGTGGGGCTCGTGGTGTCCGCCGTGCCGCCTGGAAACGCCCGACCTCGTCGCGGAGGCGAAGGCCGGCGCGAAAAACGGCGTCGCATTCCTGGGCGTCGACACCACCGAGACGGCGAGCGTCGTGCGCGCGTTCGTCGCCGCGAAAGGCATTCCGTATCCGCAGGCGGTGACCACGAGCACGAGCGAGTTCGCGAAGGCGTACGACATTCGCAATTACCCGACGACGCTGGTGATCGGCCCCGACGGCGTGCTGCGTGCTCGTCATGCCGACAACATCATTCCGCGCGCGCAGCTGCACGCGTACATCGCCGGCGCAAAGCGCGGCGAGAGCGCGCCGCTGAACTCGGCGTTTCAGACGCGGCTCGATGCCCTGCTGGACCCCGCGCTGTATCGGTTCACCGGCGACGCGGCGGCGATTCGCGCGAACGTCGTCAAGGCGGCGGGGGCGATCGCGAGCGCGGACGATCTGCAAGACGAAGCGATGAACGACCCTGCGCGCGACCACGATTTGATCAAGACGCACGCCGAGCAACAGACGTTGCGCGCCGCGGCGATCGCGGCGTTCGCGCCCGTTGCGACCGGCGACGCCGACCTTGCACTGCTCGCGCGATTGCGCGGTGACGAAGCCGCCGCGCTCGGCAAGTGGAGCGAGGCCGATGCGGCTTACGAAGAGGCGCTCAAGCACGCGCCGAACGACGTGGACGCGATGAGCGGGCAGGCGTACGCGGTAGCGCATCTGGGCGACGACGCGCGCGTGGCGAGCATCGACGCGCGAATCGCTGAACATTCGCAGACGTACTCCTCGTACGTCTCGCTCGGACGCGTGCAGGCCAAGGCCGGTAACATCGCGGCGGCCGAGCAGAGCTTCGACAAAGCGCTGACCCTTGCCGCCAAACCGGCGCAGCTCGCGTGGACGAACCTTTACTACGGCCGCACGGAGGCGGCGGCCGGCAACCGCGACAAGGCGCGCGCCGCGTTCGCGCGCGCTGCGACGGCTGCGCAGCAGATCGCCGTCAACGATCCGCGCCGGGACTGGTACGTCGAGCAGGCGCAAGAAGGTACCGTCGCTCTCGACGTTGCGCGCGGCAGCCATGCTGCGCTTTCGCTTGCGCCGTGGACCGGTCCCGATCTGCCGGGTTCGATCGCGAGCACGTTCAAGTACCGGCTCGTGGTGACCGGGGCCGCCGGCACGAAGATCACGCTTGCCGCGAGCGGGCTGCCGCAGCGCTGGATCGGTTCGTTTTGCACCGACCGCGTGTGCGCCCCGTTTCGAACGTCGGTGGTCGTGCCGGCCGACGGCGTCAAAGTCGTCGAATTCCAGGTCGTGCCCACCACCGAGCACAAAGGCCCGGTGAACGCACGCATCGACGCGACCAGCGGCGGCCGAACCGTCGCCACGGTCCGCACCCTGCTCAACGTATAGGACGCCTATGAGTAAATCAGGGTTCTCGACTATCGTGGCCAGGGAAGCTCGACCACGAATGTACCTTCAATCTGAAAGCGCCTAAGGACCTCATGCTGCACGCACTCGTCGCCGCGACGGCGCTCGTTCTCACCGGCCCGCAGGTCGGCGCACCCGCACCGGACTTCCACCTCACGACGCTGGATGGCAAGACGATCACGCTCGCGGACTTCCGCGGCAAGACGCTCGTGCTCAACGAGTGGGCGACCTGGTGTCCGCCGTGTCGCGAGGAGACGCCGGACCTGATCGTGTCGGCGAAAAAACTCGGCGCGAAGCGCGACGTGGTGTTCCTCGGCGTCGATTCGACCGAAGCAGCACCGATCGTGCGCGCGTTCCTGGCGTCGAAGCCGATGCCGTACGCGCAGGCGATCGACGGTGACAAAGCGTTTTCCAAAGCGTACGACGTGACCGCGTTTCCGACCACGTTCGTGATCTCCGGCGACGGCGTGCTGCGCGCGCGCTACGTGGGCAACATCTCGCCCCGGATCCTGGCCGGCTTCGTCGGCGACGCCCGCGCCGGCCGCAACGGCGTGTTCGAGACGGCCGCGCAGAAGAAGGCCGACGCACTATTGGATCCGGCGAAGTACGCGTTCGTGGGCGACGCCGCGGCGATCCGCACCGTCGCAAAGTCGGTGCTCGCGGCGATCGATGCAGCCGAAAAGGTCGACGGCGACACGGACTTCCTGCGCACGCAGGCCGAGGAAAACGTGCTGCGCGACGCCGCGGTGAAGGCGCTCGAACCGGTCGCGGACACCGACGAAAGCAAAGTGCTCATGGCGCAGTTGCAGGGCGACGCGGCGGCGGCGCGCGAGCACTGGCCCGAGGCGCTGGCGGCGTACCGGCGCGGCCTCGCCGTGGCACCCAACGACGCCGATCTCCTCAACGGGTTCGCGAGCGCGCTGCACTCGAGCGGCGACGACGTTGCCGCCACGGACGCGTACGCCGCGGCCGCGCACGCCGATCCCAGCGTCGATGCATTCGTTTCGCTCGGCGTGTCCGCCGGTACCGCGAAGCGGTTCAGCGACGCGTCGGTCGCGTTCGCGCAAGCGATCGGCCGCGCGCGCGCGGCGGTCGCCGCGAAGCCGAAGGATGCCAAGTCGATTCGCAAGCTCGCGTGGGCGTATCTGTATCAAGGGCGCATGTACGTGAAAGCCGGCGACACGGCGAAGGCGCGCGACGCGTTCGCCCAGACTACGGCATGGACGTCCAAGCTGCCCAAGACCGACGGCCGCTATGCGATGTACCTGGAAGAGGCACAGGAGGCGACGGTTGCGCTCGACGTCGCGCACCCGGCCGGGAAGACCGCGCTTTCGCTCGCGCCGTGGACCGGCCCCGACCTCCCGGGCTCGGTGACGAGCACGTTCAAGTACCGCCTGGTGGTCGCGGGGACGCCCGGCAAGACCGTGGCGCTCACCGCCGGCGGCCTGCCGAAACGCTGGGTCGCGTCGTTTTGCAGCGACCGCGTCTGCGCGCCGTTCCGCACCACCGTCGCCCTGCCGCCGTCGGGCGTGAAGGTCATCGAATTCCAGGTGATCCCCCAGACCGTCGTCCCCGGCGCGCCGACGATCCGGGTGGATGGGGACGGCGCCACCGCCCGAGTCAGAGTGGCCGCTACCGAGGCGACTCGATGAAAGCGCCGGTTCTCGGGCGATTTCCCCCGCCACGATGCTCGAGAACGGTGACTTGTTCCGAGGCGTCCCGGATGATTCTCGCGGGGTTCCGTCCCACCACGGCGTAACATCCGATATCCCGCCCGGTACGGTCGGGCGTCTTGCTGCGGAGAGGCGGAGGACCATCACGGACGAGGTCGTGGGAAAAGTCGGGCGCGTGACGGGGACGGTAGGTCCCGGTCGGGTCGGTGAGGTCATGCTCGCCGTGCGTGGGGGAAGCGAACACTTCCACGCCTACCCCTGCGATGCGCAGATCCTCACGGTCGGCACGCGCGTCGTGGTCGTCGAGTATCATCCGCCGCGGACGGTAATCGTCGCCGAAGCGTAATCGCTGCGGCGCGGGAGGAACATCGTGACTACACTCGCGACACCGGCTCTCTTCATCGTCGGCGTCATCGTCGTTGTCCTCGTCATCTTCGTGCTGCTATTTCGCGCCATGTGGCGGGTGGCGGAGCCGAACGAAGCCTTGGTGATCTCGGGCCTGCATCATCGCTCGAACGAAGAGACGGGCGAGTCGCTCGGTTTCAAGATCGTGACGGGTCGCGGAACGCTGGTCATCCCCGGCGTCCAAGTCGTGCGCAAGCTCTCGCTCGACCTGCGTGAGTCCGAGCTGCAGATCGCGTGCGTGACCCAGCAAGGGATTCCGGTCCACATCAAAGGCGTCGTGATCTACAAAGTTGGTGACGACTTCGCATCGATCGCCAACGCCGCCCGGCGTTTCTTGGACCAGCAGGACCGCATGGACGCGCGCATTCAGCAAGTCTTTGCCGGCCATCTCCGCGCGATCTGCGGCTCGCTGACCGTGGAAGACTTGATCCGCGAGCGCGACAAGCTCACCGAGGCGACGCGCGGCGCATCGGGCACCGAGATGGAGAAGCTCGGTCTCATCGTCGACTCGCTGCAGATTCAAGAGATCGACGACCCGACCGGCTACATCGACAACCTCTCCAAGCCGCATACCGCGATGGTGCAGCGCGACGCGCGCATCGCGCAGGCGGCAGCGGATCAGGAAGCGACGCAGCGCGAGCAAGAGGCCGCGGCGCTCAAGGCGCAGGCGCAGCGCGACAGCAAGATCAAGCAGGCCGGCTTCCAGGCGGAAGTCGACAAAGCGGCCGCCGTTGCAAAACAATCCGGACCGCTCGCCGATGCCGTGGCGCGCCAGCAGGTCGTCGTCGAAGAGACGAAAATCGTGGAACTGGACGCGCACAAGAAAGAGTCGGAGTTGCTCGTCTCGGTACGCCGTCCGGCGGATGCCGCGGCGTACGAGAAGACGACGCTCGCGAACGCGCAGCGCGATGCGGACATCGCGGCCGCGCAGGCGCGCGCGAAACAGATCGAGCTGCAGGCCGGCGCCGACGCGACGCGCGTGAAGCTCGCCGCTGAGGCCGACTCGCAGCGCACGACGATGATCGGCAACGCCGAGGCCAGCGCGATCCGCGCAAAAGGTACGGCCGAAGGCGATGCGATCAGCGCACGCGGTCTCGCCGAAGCGGCCGCGATCCACGCACGTGCCGACGCGCTCGCGCAGAATCAGGAAGCGGTCATTTCCCAGCAGCTCGCCGAGCACTGGCCGCAGATCGTCGAAGCGGGCGCGAAGGCGTTCAACAACATCGATCAGATGATCGTGCTCAACGGCGCCGACGGCATGTCGGAGATGATGGGCAAGATCATGACGCAGGGCGCGGCGGGCTTGCAGCTCGCGCGCAACCTGCTCGCACGCACCAAGTCCGGCACGGACTACGCGGCTCAGCCCGCCGCCAACGGCGAAGCCGCGATCGTCCCCGCGAAGACCACGGACGCGAAGTGAGCCTCTGGGCGCGCATCGGCCGGCTGCTGACGGGAGAGGCGCGCTCGCAGATCGCGCGCCTCGACGACCCCGCGGCGTCGGTCGATGCGGCGTACCGGACGCAGCTCGAGATCGTCGACGAGGTGCGCGGTCATCTCGTCGAGCTGCTCACCGCGCGCAAGCGGCTGGAGATGCAGCTTACGTCGTACGAACGCAGCGCGACGCAGCGCGACGCGGTCGAGGCGTTTCGAGCGGAGATCGAGGAACTCAGGACGCGCGAGGACGCGCTCGACGCCGCGGCGCACGAGCTGCGCCGGCGCGCGGACGCGCTGCGCGCCGAACGTGACATCACGCGCGCGCGCGTGGCCGCAGCAAAGGCGGGCCTCGCGGCGCACGGCGCCATCGCCGGACTCAGCTCGCAGCACGCCGAGATCCGGACGCTGCTCGACGACGCGCGCGAACGGACGCTGTCGCTTCAGGCCCGGGCGGCGGCGCTCGCGGAGCTGGTCGAGCGCGACGCGCGCCCGCCGTCGGAATTGCCCGCCGGACTTCCGGCCGAGCACGAAGCACTGAACCGGCCGCCGGAATAAGGGCGACCGCGCTCGAAAGAGGCGACGATGATGGCCTGGCTTCCCGCCGCGCTGCTCGCGGTCGCCGTCGGCGGCGTCGGGCAGACGGCTGCCGTGCCGAGCCCGCCCGAGCCCTCGCCCGCGGCGAGCGCGTTGCCCGAGATCGGGCGCGTTCGCGTGAACACGACGTGCCAGACGATTGTCGAGCACGCGCGCATCGCGATCACGAACGCCGTGCACAACGATCGGCGCCTGCTCTCGCTCGCAACGGTCATGGACCGGGTGAGCCCCGGCGCGACCGTCGGCGAGAAGAAGGTCCGGGCCATCGACGTGCTCTCGCTATGGGCGTCGTCGATCGAGTCCGACGCCGTCGAAGCGCAAGGCGCCATCGAACGGTTACGCGGGCTCGCGGCCGCGTCCAACGACGAGATTCGCAAGCGCGAGCTCAAGGCGTTCGCGGATGCGTTGTCGGGTGCGGTCGCGCGTCAGAAATTCGCGGCCAACGAAGTGCAGCGCGGGCTATTCTTGATCGGCGCCCGCGCAGATGTCGCCGAGGCGCGCGCCATCTCCGATGCCAACCCGTTCGGCGTCACGCTGCTGGCGCCGGCCCCCGGCCAAACGCTGCGCGCCCCCGCGGATGCTCCGAAGCTCAAGGACATCGCGGCAACGTTAGCCGAGCGCATCAAGCTGATCAAGGAAGACGAGCACGAAGGCGTCCGCCACGAAGTCGGCGCGACGAGCGGCTGCTAGCGCACCCTCGCGTCACGCAGCCTGTCCGGCCGCGGCTTCTTGCTCGTCGGACGTCGGCGCGCCGTAAATCGCGTTCACGATCCCGCAACCGATCAGCGCGCCCGCGATCGGCCCCGCGAGGTACAACCACCAGTTCTCAAATGAGAGCGTCGCAACGGCCGGGCCTAGCGACCGCGCCGGATTCATCGACGCCCCGCTTACCGGACTTGCGAACAGGCCGAGCGCCGCGACCGTGAAACCGACGGCAAGCGCAGCGTTCTTCCCGACCACGGCTTTCTGCTCCGACGTACCCAGGATGACCAGCACCAGGATCGCGGTGAGCAAGGCTTCGCTTGCAGCTCCCGCGGCGGGCGCAAGCGGCAAGGTCATTCGCGAGACGCCGTGGCGAGCTAACGGACCGAAAAGCACGAGCAGCGCAGCGCCGGCGGCGGCCGCGCCCGCAAATTGCGTTCCCCAATACGCGAACGCGCGCGAAATCGGGAACACGCCCCGCACGACGAATGCAAAGGTCACCGCCGGATTGATGTGCGCACCGGAAATGCCGCTAAGGCTGAAAATCAGCGCGATCAGGACGAGACCAGGCGCCAAGTAGCGTGCCGGATGGCCGATCCCACCCTGCGTCGCGGCGTCGAGCACGTCCGCTCCAGCCGCCACGAGCGTCAGCACGAACGTACCCGTCGCCTCGGCTGCCAAGCACTGCGCGAGCGCCGGCGGCCGAGGGTTGCCTTTTGCCTCGTTGCTTTCACCGGCTGATTCTGCTGCGCGCATCTAGTCTGTACGGCCGTCCGCTGAAGTGCCGCGCGCAAAGTCAAACGCCATCGAGTGATCGTATGCACCCACAGCGCCGATCAAGAGGCGATCGCCGGGCGCGATGTCCGAGGGGAACCGAAGCCCTTCCGCCATATCGTACTCGAGGCAGGTGCGCCCGCCGAAGCGATCGGGGCCGGGGCCGACGGGCACCCACCGCTCGTTGCGCCACGCGAAGACCGGGTGCGCGTACTCGTGCATCTGCGGCCAATCCGGATAGCCGATGTCGACGATGATCTCTTGACGGCCGCGTCGCCGCCGGACCTCGGCGACCTCGGTGAGCAGGGCTTCGGTCGGCGTGCAAACGGCCTGACCAGGTTCGAAGAACAAACGCGTGCAGGCCGGTAACGACTCGATGATGCGCCCTACCATCCATCGCATGTCGGATTCGAAACCGGCATCGAATTCTTCCGGTGTCCAGCCACCACCCACATTGAACGCGGACACTCGGCGCCCGGTGCTGAGCTCGAGCGCGACGGCGCGCTGCAACACGTCATCGGCTACATCGCGCCATGACGCACCCTTGAAGTCCTCGCGACGCGCGTGGAATGAAACGGCGAACGGGCGGTCCGGTGCACCGGAAGCGACCGCAGCCCGCAGTTCAGACTCGTCTTCGATCGGGATGCCGAAGCGCGACGCAATCATCGACGGTCGCATCCGAATGCCGCTTACCGCGGCGGCGGAGCGGTTGCTATTGCGAATGAACGCTTCGACACTGTCCGCGAATACGATCGCCAGCGGCCCTGCGCCGGGCGTATCCGATAGTGGAAACGGCCCGTTGTAAATCGTGCGCTCCGGGACGAAACCATTCCCCAGGGCCCAGCTGACTTCGTCCCGGGAGATCGTCTCGGCAAAGAATCCGGCGTCGCGCGCGAGCGCGAGGAGCTCAGAACGCGGATTTGTCTTGAAGCTGAAGCTGGCGACGAGTTGTAACGGCTCGCGACTCAGCGCATGCCGCATGCGCGCGACGGCGTCGATACGCGCGCGCGCGGCGCGCGCCAAGAAAATGCGGTGCGGCGTTCGCCCTGAAACGACACCGTCCACGATCGTCTCCAGCCCGACTGCCGTCACGACGCAATCTCGAAGACCGGCACGTCCGTCAGCCCGCCGCCGGACGTTGCGCGAACGCGCCTGCGCTCCCACCAGCCGGGCTCAGCCGGTGCGTTCGGGATCCGGCCGGCGGCGAGCGCCTCCACGACGTCGGCGACCAGGGTACGCACGGGAGTCTCGCCGGGCCCGGCACACGTATAGACTCCGTCTTCGCAGACACGTTCGGCGCGGCGAAGCAGCGACACCCAGTCGACCATCCCGAACGCGGCCCATGCCCCGAACGCGATCACCGGCACTCCTTGGGCCGCCGCTGCTCGAGCGTCATCGAACCGCTGTAGCATCCAGCGCGCGCGCTCGCGTTCGTTTCCATACACGTGCACTTCCGAGATCGCGAACGGAAGACCCAGCCGCGTGTGGGCAGCGCGCAGGAGCGCTCGCATGTCCAATCGGTCCGGGGCGACGTCCACGACGCCGAGATTGCGGTGGCCGCCCGCTTCATCGCTTTCGAGCCAGCGCTCGGAGTTGGGGTAATAGTTCCACCCCATGAGGTCGGGCGGCTGGGGACGACGTTCGAGTCGACGCAAATGAGCGCGGTCCACGCGACATCGCTCGGTCAGGTAGCGGTGCATCGGGTGACCGTCGACGATGCGGCCTTGCAGCAGCTCGCATGACAGGAACGCGCGCTCGCGCTTATGAGCGACGTACTCTTCGACCCCGGCGTCCGCCGCTGTGAAGCCTTGCAAGTCTTCGGTCAGCAGGAAGCGCGCATCGGGAATTACATCGCGAATCCGTTCGGACGCGTACGCAATGGCAAGCGCCTCATTCACGATCGCTTGTCCGAACGCAGCGTCGTCGAAGAACCTGTTCGGATACCACGCCGCGTAGAGCGTGGAGAAGCGCGCCGTGGTAAGCGGCTCATTGATCGGCGTCCAGCGCTTCACCCAAGGGAA
>JAXDMA010000140.1:0-8807 GCA_034666305.1 Vulcanimicrobiota bacterium | reverse complement strand
CGGAGGTCATCGTCATAAGTCATCCTGAGCCCGTCGAAGGATGAGCCGTCAGTCGTGATCGCAGCCGGACTCTTCTCGACCCACGTTCCGCGCTTGATGATCCTCGATCCCGAGGCGCGCCGCGCGTACATGGGCGAGAACGTCACGACGTTCTACGACGCGCTACCGCAGATCAAGCGCGAGCGGATCGACGCGCTGGACTTCGACACGTTCGTCGTGATCGACACGCACTGGCACTCGACGCTCGAGTTCATCCTCAACGCGCACGAGCGCCACGAAGGCGTCTACACGTCGGACGAGATCCCGTGGATGATCCACGACTACGCGTACGACTATCCCGGCGACGCCGAGCTCGCGGCGCTGATCGCGCAGGAGGCGCAAGCGCGCGGCGTGCCGGCCGAATCCGCCGCGCATCGCGGCTTACCCGTGCACTACGGCACGCTCAACCCGATGCACTATTACAACCCGGGGCCGGCGAAGAAACGCGTGCTTCCGATCTCGGTGCTCGACACGGCGGAGGTCGAACCGAACCTGCGCTTCGGTGAGGCGCTCGGGGCCGCGGTCGCGCGCAGCGGGCGCCGCGTGCTGCTGGTCGCATCGGGCGGGATGTCGCACCGCTTCTGGCCGCTCGCGGTGATCCGCGAGCGCGCGAGCGCCGATCCCGCCGACATCAGCGACCCCGCGCTGCGCGACTTCGACGCGCGCATCATGGCGTGGTGGAAGGCCGGCGACCACGCGAACGTCCTCGCGCACGCCGAGGAGTTCCGGCGCACGTGCTCGCCCGAAGGCCGCTTCGCGCACTACCTGATCCTCGCCGGCGCGCACGGCGGCGCCGCGTGGCGAGCACGCGGCGAGCAGTTCGGCCGCTACGAGGCGGCCATCGGCACGGGCCAGGCGAACTTTTGGTTCCCATAGCGAATCGCACTTCCGTGCATAATACTTTAACTGTAACGAAAGAGCACGGCTGATCCTAACAGCGGTTAGACATTTTGAAGATCCGGCATCTCCGCTCGGCTCTCTATTTCGACGAGAGGGAAGAGACAAACCTTAGCATTTTACCCGGCGAGTGCGTCGCGTGAACGACTGGTCCGCGTAGTCCGAGGGACAATCGGCGACGTGAGGGCAGAGAGAAGGCGAGGAACGACTATGTCGCAACTCCCCAAACACGGAACAATGCGCGCCTTATCAAATTCTCTGATGTGATTTGTCAGTCGCTTCCGCAATTGGGGCACCAAGTTCATGTCGGTGTCGACGATGATCATCCGTTGCTCAGATCGAGCACCTAGTGCTCGGAAAACCATCTGGGTAATATAGGTGTCAGCTTCCGCAAATGAATAGCCCACGACGACTATGATCGTAGCATCCTCAATCGCGACACGCGCACGGTCCCACAAGGAGACGAGGTTTGGAAACATCGTAAATTTGATCGATAGCGGCGGGACGAGCAATGGACGGCGCAATCCTTGGCAATGCCGGCAGATTCCCAAAATCGGATAAGAGGCTGAATCATCGAAATATGCCGCTTTTAGAGCGACTAGATTAAACGCGCGTACGTCCTGGCAGGAATCGCAGTAGGACCAGTTTATCGAGCCATGCATTTTTATCAGTTCCGAGTTACCCTCCGTCACCGATTGAGAAGGGACCACTTCCGGTGTCGCTGATAAGCTCGCTATTGCCTGATCGAGACAGCCATCATAATTCGTGGTTAAGACCTTCGTTCCGGGACGAGCGGCGACGAACGAAGCAATCGCCTGATGTGCAGCATTCGGCTCTGCTTCGATCATTGTGCTTGTTAGAAGGCCAAAGAGGGTCTGCAACGTATCCTGCAAGAGCGCTACCGACGCCGAGTTTACGTCAGGAACTCGCACAGAACTACCGGAGCGCCGAAAGTCACTTCCTTCTTTTCCATCTCGAAATCGTGAGAACAAGAAGTAATCGAGCAACGCCGTTATGCTCTCACTCTTCGCGGCGAGATTCGCAACGTAAGCCGCGGTCAGCAAATCTTCAATGTTTGTTACGCCACGATTTTGACACCAGTCAGCGAGGCGATCGATGTCGTCCCTTCCGATGCGGCGGCCTCGATTCCAGAGCTCAGGCAGCAGATTGCGGACTGCAGGGATATTACTAGGAGATGGGACCGAGGCACCGGCGCCAACCAGAAACACTACTTTGTCAGTGTCACTCAATCGGAGACCGAGCGCGGCTTCGATCGACTCGCCGAGGGCCGTATCAATTTGCTTGATGACTCGTCCGGGCGCGTAATTTAGGATTTGTGGGCGTGCGCTTTGCCATAAGGGTTCAAGGCGAAAGTCTATTTGATCGCCGGCGGATTTGCTTTCGACGAGGTTATCGAGGTTGATGACAAATTGTTCGGCCGTCTCGCGTTCCGTGAGGTCACGGTCGAGATACTCCCGAAGCAATTTTTCTTGTCGATCCAAAAAGCTCATCGAAACCCACACGCATCCCAAGTTGGATGCTATGGGCCTTTTCGGCTACTACGCGCATCGCCTCTCTTACGCAGTAAAGCGCTCGCCATCTCGGCCTTCTCAAACGCTTCGTCAATCTAACGCGGCTGCGCCGATTCAAAGATATCTCGTCGGACAGATTTGTGCCGTGGCCGAGCAGTCGGTGCGCGCGATCAGTTTCCGGAGAAATCCTCGACGTAGAACGTCTCGTGTTCGCCGACCGTGACCACCGCGACGCCGATGCGGCGCTCGTTGCGGTCGAGAACGTTCGACGCGTGACCCGGGCTGTTCATGAACGCGGTGTGCGCGTGCGGCTCGTCGCGGTCGAACGCGATGTTCTCCGCGGCATACGCGTTGGGCCAATGCCAGGCGCGCAGCCGGTCCTGGAACGTGATCCCGTCCGGGTCCGTGTGCCCGAAGTATCCGCGGGCGGCCATCTCGGTGGCCTTCGCGGCGGCGAAGCGGTCCAGGGTCGCGTCCCGGACGAGCGCCGGAAGCCCGCGCTTCACGCGCTCCGCGTTCACGTCGTCCGCCAGCGCTCGCGCCTGGTCCATGGCGGGCTGCGGGTAGTGCGGGTTCACGAACGAGATGGTGATCGGGGCTTCCTGCCCTTGAGCTACCCCCAGGACCACGGGGGAGAGCCCGAACACCGCAGCCATCATGGCAACGAGTGGCGTCATGCCTCGTAAGATCGGACCTTTGGCCCAACGAGTTTAGGTGATCTGGCCCACAGTCGGGACCGGCCGGGCTACGGAGGAATGCGGAGGCCGGGCTCGCCTTCCGTCCGAAAACCCGGGGGATGTCTCGCCTCACCCGCGCCGCCGCGGCGCTCGTCGCCGCCTTTGCCATGGTCGGTCCCGCGTCGTCCGACGCGTTGTCGCTGCAGCACCGCGACGACGTCCAGCAAGGCTTCCGGGCCCTGACCCAGACGTTCTATCGCGGCGTGGAGCCGGCCAAGCTGGTCGCGGGCGCGCGCAGCGGGATCGCCGACGCCCTGCGCAAGCGCCATGGAGACGCGCCCGCCTCTCCGGCGCGGAACGGCGGCGACGCGCTCGCGCAGATCGTCGCCTCGATCGACGGTGCGCGCGGCCGGGGCGGTCTGTCGGAGACCGACCTCACCTTCGCCGCGCTGACCGGGATGGCACGCGCCGCCGGCGACCGCTACACCGTGTTCCTGTCACCGAGGGAGCTCCGGACCTTCCAGGGTCCGCTGAACCCGCCGCACGTGTTCGGGATCGGCGTGCTGCTCCAGCAGGACGAGAAGACGAAGGACGTGAGTGCGGCGTACGTCGCGCCCGGCACGCCGGCCGAGGCCGCGGGCGTGCAAAACGGGGACGTGTTCGACGCCGTGGACGGCACCAGCGTGCGCGGGTTCGACATCGCGCACGTGCGAGCGAAGCTGCTCGGGCGCACCGGGACGACCGTGCGCTTGCGCGTGCTGCGCGACGGAAAACCGCACGACGAGTTCTCGATCGTGCGCGCCGAAGTGCACGCGCCGACCGTCTACCAGAAGCTGCTGCCCGACGGCATCGGCTACATCGCCGTCGGCGTGTTCGGCGAACCGACCGCCGAGGAGTTCGGCGCCGCGCTCAAGCACCTGCAGCGCCAAAACGCGCGCGCGTACGTGATCGACCTGCGCAACAACGGCGGCGGCTACGTGAACGCCGCCGTTGCGATCGCCGATCATTTCATCCACAGCGGTCCGATCGTGTCGGTCGCCGAGCGATCCGGCACGACGCGATTCTCAGCGGACGCCAACGCCGACGAGACGCACCCGGTCGCCGTGCTCGTCAATCACTACTCCGCGTCGGCGTCGGAGATCACGGCCGGCGCGCTCCAGGACGCGGGCGTGGCCACGCTCGTCGGCAGCCGCACCTACGGCAAGGGCGTCGTCCAGCAGCTCACGTACAATGCGGACGGCTCGGCGATGAAGGTGACCACGGCGCGCTATCTCACGCCGCGCAACCGCGTCATCGACGGCGTGGGCCTCGCTCCGGACGTGACGGTCGTCGAGAACGCCCACGCGCACTACGGCGACCCGGCCGCGGACGCACAGCTGGCTGCCGCCGTCGGCATCGTTCAAGCCAAAGCGCGTTTGTAAGCGCTCCTCAGGCTTTTTTCCGGTTCTTCTCCAGCCACCCGTCGACCAGCGCGACGGTCTTGTCGACCTCGTCGTTCTGCATGCCTTTTTGCTTCGCGATGGTCTGCACGAGGCGGTCGACACGCTCGATGTTGGTCGCGCCCCCCGCCAGCGCCCGAGCGGCGGATGAGGGCGAATTCAGCGACAACGCGGCGTTCGCGTATTTTTCGAAGGGCACGAGGTCGTTGTCGGCCGCGCCAAGCGACTTGCACACGTCGACCACCCAGTCGTACACCGCTCGCGTGGCGTCGATGTCGCCGTGCACCGCGTCCTTGATCGGCCGTACGCCGTCGGCCTCGACGCAGCGATAGTTTCCGGCCAGCAGCATCGCCCACTTTGCGATCGGTACGAACACCGACTCGTGCACCCTGAGCTTGACCGGCAATTCGATCTTGTTGCCGTTGCCGTCGTCGAACCGCGCGGCTTCGATCCCCGACTCGAGCTCGCGCAGCATCGCGGTGTCCGCATCCGAATCGAAGCGGGCCGCCCTGAAATTGGTCGGCAGCCGGACCTGCAGGACGTTCACCGGGTCCTCGGGCGGACGGAACGCCTGCGCGTCGGGGCTGCACAGCGTCATGTCTTTCGGGTCGAAGCTGTCCCACACGCTCGCATCGGTGTAGCAGTCCCGAAGCGTATCGACCGCGAGGCCCGGCAGGCGCGCGAGGTACGGCGGCGGGGGCATGTTCATGATCGACATGCACGGGACGCGGGCTTTCGCGACCGCATCCAGCAGCTCACGTACGCCGGGCGAGCGGTATTGGGGTTCCTGCATTGCCAAGACGACGAGATCGTAGTCCGACGGGTCGTTGTCCGCGGCGCCGCCGGCGGACAGCGTGCCCGGAAGTGTGCGGCTATGAATCTCGACGAGTCCCTCGCGGCCTCGTACCGGCATGCGAATGCGCGCGCCGTCCTCGTTGAACAACGCCGCCTCGGCGGGCAGGCAGACCAGCCGAACGGTATGCCCGGCCGCCAGCAGCTTGATTGCGAGGAGGGAGCCGTACGAGGCTCCCATGATCAGGATTTTGTACGGAGTAGCCATGCGTGTCCTCATGTAGGACATCGCAAACCGCTGCGCCTTCGGCGCAGCTAGGCGGCGAGCATCGCCGGCGTGCTCCGGCGCGGCGCGATCTTCGCCACTTTGCCGTCGAGCAGCCCGGCGCGGCGCCCGTACGCCGCGATCGTCTCGCGCCGGTGGCCGGTCTCGTGCTCGATGCGGCGCAGCGTCTTGCCTTCCCGCAGCAGCGCGAGTACGCGGTCGCGCTGCGCGTCGGTCAGCGTATTCATGAGCGGACGCTTCGCGCGCGCCGCGCCGGCGCACCTGCGCGCGCGTGGCCGCTTTTGACGCGTAGCCGAGGACGGCGCGGGGCGGCGTCTGCTAGACTGCGGCGCATGAGCCTCATCCCGATCGTCGTCGAGCACACCGCGCGCGGCGAACGATCCTACGACATCTTCTCACGGCTGTTGCAAGAGCGGATCGTGTTCGTCACCGGTCCGATCGACGACGCGCTCGCCAACATCGTCATCGCGCAACTGCTGTTCCTCGAAAAGCAAGATCCCGATCGCGACATCGACCTCTACGTCAACAGCCCCGGCGGCAGCGTCAGCGCGGGGCTCGCGATGTTCGATACGATGCAGCTCATCAAGCCCGACGTCGCGACGATCTGCGCCGGGCTTGCCGCATCGGCCGCGTCGCTGCTGCTCACCGGCGGCGCCGCGGGCAAACGCATGGCCCTGCCGTACAGCAAGATCCTCATCCACCAGCCCTCCATCGGACAGATCGGCGGCCAGGCGACCGACATCGAGATCCATGCGCGCGAGCTCGTGGCGACGCGCCGCATCATCGCCGGAATCTACGAGCGCACGACGCGCAAGCCCGTCGACGAGATCTTGCGCGACCTCGAGCGCGACTTCTACATGAGCGCCGAAGAGGCGCAAGCGTACGGCATCATCGACGCGGTGCTGCACGGCACGAACCGCAACGGCGCCGAGCCGGCGCCGCTCAGTCGTGCAGAATGACGTTGAGCAGAGAGCGCTTGACGCGAATGCCGCCATTGTACTCGATGTAGCCCAGCCGGCGAAACTTGTTCATGAAGAAACTGACGCGCGACCGCGTGGTCCCGATCATCTCCGCGAGGGTCGTCTGGCGGATCTGCACCGGCGCCGAGTCGCCGTGCTCGAAGTTCGCCAACGACAGCAGGGCCCGGGCCAAACGCTTTTCACTCGGGTTGAAGAGCTGATCGACGAGATCTTCTTCGACTCGAATGTTCCGCGCGAGGAGATGCGCGATGAACAGCTGCGAGAATCTGGGCTGCTCGCGCAGCATCCGCAGCATGACGTCTTTCTCGACGCGAATGACGCTCGACGCGGTGATCGCCGTTGCGGTGGACATCCGGGTCGTGTCGCCGCCAAGGCAGCTTTCACCGAAGAAGTCGCCGCGACCGACGATGGCGAGCACGGCATCTTTGCCCTGCGGCGAGTGATGCGAAAGCTTGACCTGGCCCGCGCGCAAGTAGTACACCGCGTCGCCGACGTCGCCTTGCGAGAACACCGTCCCTTTCGGCGGATACTGGCGGACGCTGTGCGGCGCGCGGGCGGTGTTCAGGAAGACCGCCGGATCGAATGGATGCGCGTCGTCGTGTTCCGAGGTCATCGGCACCGGCGGAAGAGCGTCGCGAAGTAAGGCAAGAATAATCTCCGAGGAACCGACGGCAATCTGCGCTGCCCCCCGGGTTAGCGATGTAACTACTATGCAATGTACGTTGGGAGCACGCAAGGCGCCTAATGAGGCGGTTTCAGGCGCTTTCGTTGATCGGTTCGTACCGATGCGCCGTCGTGACGAGCGCGGCGCGTGTGCGCGGCTGCACGCCGAACAGGTCGAACAGCTCAGCAACGATATCGCGCACGCGGCTCACGCTGCGGCCGGTCTCGGCGGCGATCGCTCTGTTCGATGCTCCGCGGCGAATCCGCGCGAGCACGTCGCGCTGCGCGGGCGTCATCGCGAAGGCTCGCCGCATGTCCTCCGCCGCGAGCGCACGTATCGGCCACCAGCTCGGATGACAGAGCCTCGAGTGCTCGCGCACGTACGACCACGCGGACCCATCGCGCGTCAACAATCCGAGTTGCACTCCGATGACGATCCCGGTGCGCACGTCGCCGTCGGCGCGAGCGACATCCCACGCCATGCGGTAGTGGGTTTCCGCGTCGGCGCGTTGCCCGAGCGCCTCCGCGAGCCGGCCGCGTATCACCATGCGATGGCTGCGCGTCACGGCCGGGTCATGGCTCGCGGCTCGGGTGCTCTCCGACTTACGAACGGCGTCGCCGGCAAAATCAAGGTCGAATGGGATCGACGCTTCCGCCAGGCCGAGCCACGCATCGGGGCAGATGGTGTCCGGATCGACGCTCAAGATATGGTCGACTGCGGCCTCGAAGTGCGTACGCGCCGCGATGCGTTCACCGCTCGCGAAGTAGACGCGGCTCTTCATCGCTTCTACATAGCCGCTGGCCCATGCGTTGCCTGACGCCGCAAGAGCTGCCCGCGCAAACACCAGCACGCCCTCTTCTTCGCCTTCGACCGACGTCGTTGCGAACGCGAGCCGCATCAGCGTGAGGAACAGCTGCAACGCCTCGTCCTGCGACCACGGCACATCATCGATGTGATGGTGCACGATGCAGAGCGCACGGCGGTCCAGCGTGACGCGCGCGTGCTGCGCGAGCGCGAGAAGTTCGTCGTGCGTCGGCCAGCCTTCGACCGGCGGAACGGAAAGTGTAAGCAGCGAGACGACCAAGCGGTGAGTACTCCTGGGCGCGGCCCCGGCTAGACCGCACTCGGCTCACCCCCATGCCGAACTTAAACAAATAGTCGGGTCGGCCCCCTTACTCGAACCGCAGCGCGCGGATCGGGTCGAGGGCGGCCGCCTTGCGTGCCGGCCAGTAGCCGAAGAACACGCCCACCGCCGCGCTGAACGCCAGCGCCAGGAGCACCGCGGTGACCGGCACGGTGGCCGGCCAGTGGGCGAACAGCGCGATCGCCCCCGCGCCCATGACGCCGAGCAGGACGCCGATCGCGCCGCCGCCGGTCGACAGCACCACCGCTTCGATGAGGAACTGGCGCAAAATCGCGGCTCCGCGCGCGCCGAGCGCGACGCGCAAGCCGATCTCACGCGTACGCTCCGTCACCGACACGAGCATGATGTTCATGATCC
>JAXDMA010000139.1:0-14060 GCA_034666305.1 Vulcanimicrobiota bacterium | reverse complement strand
ATCTCCGCCGCGCGCACGAACTGTTCTTTCACGCGCGCCATGTCGCCATGCGTCATGACGTGCGGAACCTGATTCCGTTCGCCGAAGGGAATCGGCGACGGCCCCATCACCGGCCAGTTGCCGTCGGGCAGCGGCTCGTCCGCCTCTTCCCAGCCGCGCTGCGTCGAGCCCTTCGGGCCCGCATGTCCCAGTTGCAGCGCGATCTTCGCCTTTGTATACGTGTGCACGAAGTCGACGATGCGGGTCCACGCCGGCACGTGCTCGTCGCGGTACATCCCGGCGCAGCCCGGCGAGATGCGTCCGTCGGGCGCGACGCACGTCATCTCGGTGAACACGAGCCCCGCGCCGCCTTGCGCGCGCGCGCCGAGGTGCACGAGGTAGAAGTCGTTCGGCGTGCCGTCGGCGCAGCTGTACATGGCCATCGGCGAAACGACGACGCGATTGGGGAGCTCGAGCTCGCGCAGCCGGAACGGTGCGAACATCGGCGGCACCGGCTTAGCCGTACCGGCGCGCTGCGAAAGCCATGCCTCGATGTTCGAGATGTATTCGCCGTCGCGCAGGCGCAGGTTGTCGTGCGTCAGGCGCTGGCTGCGCGTCAGCAGGCTGTAGGCGAACTGCTCGGGCTCGAGGCTCGCATAGCGCGCGACGTTTTCGAACCATTCGGTGGAGTTGCGCGCGGCGTTCTGCAGCCGCAGCACTTCGATCCGCCGCTCGGCCTCGTACTCTTCAAACGCGCGCGTTCGCTCCGGATTCCGGCGGAGTGCCCCGGCAAGTCCAATCGCGTCTTCGAGCGCCAGCTTCGTCCCCGAGCCGATCGAGAAGTGCGCGGTGTGGGCGGCGTCGCCGATCAGCACGCGATTGCCGTCGAACCACCGCATGTTGTTCACCTGCACGAACGTAATCCACGGATTGGCGAGATGCTTCGCGTTGGTCATCAGCCGGTGGTCGCTGAGGTACGGTGCGAACAGCCGCTCGCAAAACGCGATCGACTCCTCGGTGCTCGCGGTGTCGAGCCCGGCCGCCCGCCACGTCTCCTCGCGGCACTCCACGATCACCGTGCCGGTGTCCGCGTCGAACTGATAGGCGTGCACTTGGAACCAGCCGTGGGGCGTCTCCTCGAACACGAACGTGAACGCGTCGAACCGCTGGTGTGTCCCGAGCCAGATGTAGCGGTTCTTGCGGTTCTCGAGCGTCGTGCCGAACACGTTCGCGTACTTGCGCCGCGTCGGCGAGTTCGCGCCGTCGCCGATCACGATGACGTCGGCATCCGCGTGCTCTGCGTCGTCGGCTTCGACTTCGAATCGCAGGTCGACCCCAAGCTCCATAGCGCGCTCTTGGAGAATGTTCAGCAGCTTCTTGCGCGCGATGCCGGCGAAGCCTTGACCGCCGGCGCGGATTGTTCGGCCGCGGTAGTGCACGTCAATGTCGTCCCAGTGGACGAAGCTCGCGACGATGCGCTCGTACGTGGCCGGATCGGCGGCCGCGATGTTGCCGAGCGTTTGATCGGAGAAGACGACGCCCCAGCCGAAGGTGTCGGCAGCGCGATTGCGTTCCAGCACCACGATGTCCGCGCCGGGATTCGCGTGTTTCATCACGATCGAGAAGAACAGCCCGGCCGGCCCGCCGCCGATGCAAACGATCCGCATGGTCTTCCTCAAATAGTTGCAGCCTCAACTATTGAGGCATAAAACGATTGAGGCGTCAATATAGGACCCGGTACGAGGCGGCTCAAAAGGACCGGAACGGTGCCGCTCGGCTGCTCCCCGTTCTCCTCACACGAAAGGGATGTCGATGGTGACTACGCTCCGCGCGGCCCTCGCCGCGCTCTTGATGACCTCGCTCGCCGGCTCCGCGGCGTTCGCCGCCGACCCGCCGCCGCTCAAGATCGGGATGATCACGACGCTCTCGACGGCCGGCGGTTATCTCGGTGAAGACATGCGCGACGGGTTCATCCTCGCGATGGACGAGGAGCACGGCAAGCTGGGCGGCGTCCCCATCCAGCTCCTCGTGGAAGACGACGGGCTCAAGCCGGCCAGCGGCAAGCAGATCGCCGACAAGTTCCGGCTCCAAGACAAGGTCGACGTGTTTACCGGCATCATCTACTCCAACGTTGCGCTTGCGGTGGTGCCCGGGCTCGTCGAGAGCGGCGCGTTCTACGTCAGCCCGAACTCGGGCCCGTCGCAGCTTGCCGGCGCCAAATGCAACAAGAACTTCTTCGTCGTGTCGTGGCAGAACGACACGCCGCACGAAGCGACGGGACACTACGCGCAATATCTCGGCCTCAAGAAAATGGTCGTCGTCGCGCCGAACTACACCACCGGCAAAGACGCGATCAATGGCTTCAAGCGCACGTACCACGGTCAGATCGCCGAAGAGATCTACACCGCGCTCGACCAGACCGACTACTCCGCGGAGCTCGCGCGCATCCGCGCCGCGAACGCAGACGGCATCTTCTACTTCCTCCCCGGCGGCCTGGGCATCAACTTCCTCAAGCAGTTCACCAACGCCGGGCTGAAAAAGACGATGAAGGTCGTACTGCCGGAGTTTTCGCTGGAGAGCCATGTCGTATCGGCCGTCGGCAACGACGCGGAAGAGCTCTACGGTACGGCCCATTGGCTCGCAGACCTGCCCTATCCGGCGAACAAGAAGTTCGTCGAGGACTACACCCGCAAGTATCACCGCGACCCGACACCGTACGCGAGCCAGGGTTACGACACCGCGAAGCTGTTGGCGAGCGCGCTTCGCGCGGTGAACGGCGACGTGACCAAAGCCGACGCCTTCCGCGCCGCGCTGCGCAAAGCCGACTTCAAGTCGACGCGCGGCGCGTTCAAGTTCGGGCCCAACCAGTATCCGATCCAGGACTGGTACAGCATGAAAGTGGTGCGCGATCCAAAGACGCACAAGTTGACGATCCGCGGCGTCGGCAAGATCCTGCGCGACACGGGCGACGTCTACTCGAGCCAGTGCAAGATGTAGCGTGAGCCTCGCGCTCGAGCAGATCCTCAACGGGCTGCAGTTCGGCGTGATGATCTTTCTGCTCGCGGCGGGCCTCACGCTCGTGTTCGGGATCATGGGCGTGATCAATCTCGCACACGGCTCCATCTACATGCTCGGCGCGTACGTCGCCGCGTCGGCGTCTTCGAAGGGCGCGCCGTTCGTCGTCGCGGTTGCCGCCGGCGCGGCGGCGGCGGCGTTCGCGGGGCTCGCGATCGAGCTCGTCGTCATCCGGCGGCTGTATCTGCGCGACCACCTCGACCAAGTGCTGGCGACGTTCGCATTGATCCTGATCGCGAACGACGGCGTATCGATCGCCTGGGGCAAGACGCCGCTCAACATGACGATGCCGCCGGCGCTCGCCGGCGCAGTGTCGCTCGGCGGGCTAACGTACCCGACGTACCGGCTCGTGCTGATCGCGGCCGGGCTTGCCGTCGCGGCCGCGCTCTACGTCCTCGTTGCACGGTCGCGCCTGGGCATGCTGATCCGCGCCGGCGCGACGCACCGCGAAACCGTCGCCGCGCTCGGTGTCGACATCACGCGCCTGAACACGATCGTGTTCGCGCTCGGCGCGCTGCTCGCAGGCGTCGCGGGAGCGCTGCTGGCGCCGATCCTCGCGGTGCAGGTGGGCATGGGCGAGCAAATCCTTATCCTGACCTTCGTCGCGATCGTCGTGGGCGGGCTCGGTTCGATTCGCGGCGCGTTCGTCGGCGCGCTGCTCGTCGGCCTCGTCGACACGCTGGGCCGCGCGTACATCCCGGTGGTCCTCAAACCCGTTGCGCGGCCGGAGATCGCGGACTCGCTCGGCGGCGGTCTTTCCGCGATCGCGATCTACCTGCTGATGGCAATCGTGCTGGTGTGGAAACCGCGAGGCCTGTTCGCTGCCGGCACTCGCTAGAACGCGCCGCCGCGCGACGATCCTCGTCGCAACGCTCGCGCTGCTCGTCGCGCTGCCGTTTGCGGCCGCGGCGCTGCACCAGCCGTTCTGGGTGAATGCGTGCACGCGCATCCTCATCTACGCACTGGTCGCGGTCAGTCTGGATCTGATCGTGGGCTACGGCGGCATGGTGAGCTTCGGGCACGCGGCGTACTTCGCCGCAGGCGGCTACACGGTCGCGGTGCTCGCGCAAAGCGGCATCGATGCGGCCGCGATCGCCTGGCCCCTGGCGATTCTCGTCTCGGCCGCGCTCGCAGCGGCCGTGGGCGCGCTCTCGCTGCGCACGTCCGGAATCTTCTTCATCATGATCACGCTCGCGTTCGCGCAGATGGTCTTCTTCGCGCTGATCGCGGTCAAGGCGTGGGGCGGCAACGACGGTTTCCCGCTCGCTCCGCGCAACGTACTGCCCGGCGTCGACGTGCGCGACCCGAACGTGCTGTATGCGGTGTGCCTCGTGCTCTTGGTGGCGTTCGTCGTCGTGAGCGGACAGCTCGTCGAGTCGCGCTTCGGGATCGTGCTTCGCGGCGCACGGAGCAGCGAACGGCGAATGCTCGCGCTCGGTTTCCCGACGTTTCGCTACAAGCTCGTCGCGTTCGTGATCGCCGGCGCCGGTGCGGGGCTCGCCGGCGCGTTATGGGCGGAGTACGCGCGGTTCGTGAGCCCCGACATGGCGTCGTGGACGCGCTCGGGCGAATTTCTCGTCATGGTCATCCTCGGCGGCATCGGCACGCTCGCGGGGGCCGTGTACGGCGCGGCCGTGCTCCTCGGCCTGGAGTCGCTGCTGTCGGGTTTCACCGAGCACTGGATGCTGCCGCTCGGAGTGATCTTGCTCGTGATCGTGCTGTTCGCCAAGCGCGGTTTGTACGGCTGGCTCGCAGGGACCGGCGATGGCTGAGACGGCGCTCGCAGTTCGCGGTTTACGCAAGGCGTTCGGCGCGCTCGTCGCCACGGACGATCTCGACTTCGACGTCGCGCGCGGTGAGTGTCACGCGCTCATCGGGCCGAACGGCGCGGGCAAGACGACGCTGCTCGCGCAGCTCGCGGGCGAGCTCGCCCCCGATCGCGGCACGATACTTTTCGGCGAGCGCGACGTCACCCGCCTGAGCGCCGACGCACGCGCGCGGCTCGGCATCGCGCGCTCGTTCCAGATCACGAACCTTGTCGAGGATTTCACCGCGGAGGACAACGTCGCGCTCGCCGTGCAGGCGCGACACGCAACGGCGATGCGGTTCTGGCGCAGCGCCTTCGCCGACGGCGCGCTACGCGAACCTGCTCGCACGTCGCTCGCCCGCGTCGGCCTTTCCGAACGCGCGAACGCCCGCGCTTCGGACCTCGCGCACGGCGAACAGCGTCTGCTCGAACTGGCGATAGTGTTGGCGCAAGAACCCGCGGTCCTGCTGTTGGACGAACCGATGGCGGGGCTCGGCCACGACGAGAGCCGCGCGATGATCGACCTGTTGCGCAGCATCAAAGGAACGGTGACGATGCTGCTCGTCGAGCACGACATGGAGGCCGTGGCGCAGCTCGCCGATCGCGTCACGGTGCTGGTCGGCGGGAGCGCGATCGCTGCCGGCAGCTACGACGCGGTCCGCAGCGACGCGCGCGTGCGCGACGCGTACCTGGGCGAAAACGGATGAGCCGCCTCCTCGACGTCGCGGCGGTCGACGCCGGTTATGGCCGCAGCCGCGTGCTGTTCGGCGCGACGCTGCACGTCGACGAAGGCGAGACCGTGGCGCTCGTGGGCCGCAACGGCATGGGCAAAACCACGACGATCCGCACGATCATGGGCCTATGCGAGGCGACTTCCGGCCACATCACCTTCGGCGATCGCACCATCACGAACGAACCGCCGTACCGCATCGCACGCCACGGCATCGGCCTCGTCCCCGAAGGCCGCCAAGTCTTCCCGACGCTCACCGTCCGCGAAAATCTCACCGCAACGGCCGCGAACTACGGACACCTCGCGAAGACCTGGACGCTCGCCGACGTGCTCACGCTCTTCCCGCAACTCGCCGAGCGCATGAACGCCTACGGCAGCCAGCTCTCCGGCGGAGAACAGCAGATGCTCGCAATCGGCCGCGCCCTGATGCTCGGCCCGCGCCTGCTGATCCTCGACGAAGCGACGGAAGGCCTCGCCCCAGTCGTGCGCGACGAAATCTGGTCGTGTCTGCGCAGGTTACGCGAACGTGGTCAGTCCACGCTTGTCGTGGACAAACACCTAGCCGCGCTGGCGACCTTCGCGGACCGCGCTGTCGTGATCGTCAAAGGCCGCACGGTCTGGGAAGGCGCGCCGTCGCAGCTAGCCACGGATCGCGCGTTGCACGATCAGTTCTTAAGCGTCTGACTACGAATCGGGACCGTCGTCCGACGACTCGTCCCTAACGACCAGTCGAATGGTCGGCCACCGCGGTTTGTACTCCACGCCATCGGCAGCGCAGCGACACTCCTCGCACGCGTAGCAGCTCCATTGCTGTTGTGTATGCTTGTGGAACGCGAGCCGACCGCCACATAACGTCGTTGCCCCTCGAATGTCCTCCGCATCCTCAGACGCGTGGGTTGAAGAGTTCGAACGCCAGGAGACGAAGCGCAGCGCACGACCTTTTACCAACCGCCGCTCGAACGGATCGGCGATCGCGGCACCCGATCGGACCGCATCGACCGCCGCACGAATGCGGAGATTCGTGTAACCCCACGACACGTAGTCGAGATATGCTTGGCGCTCGTTCAACTCCAGCGACTCGAGCTGCTCGTAAACGTCGGCAACGTCGTACGACAGCGCACACTTCGTGTCCCCCGTCTCATCATGGTTCGGCACGAACTCCGTCCGATAGCCGTTGAACGGTAACGCTGCGACTTTCCGCTGATTGTCCTGCCAAACCGCATTCGGTTTCCAGATGCGATACCAGGGCGGCGACTGATCTTCTAGGATCGCGCGGGGTGCCTTATCAAGAACGCGCTCGAACGCCGCAGCGACATCATCGGCGGACCCGCAGGCCGGGTCGAACGCATCGATCCATGCGCGGAACCCCCTCGCTGCCAAATCAAAGTCGTCCATCGCGGGTATTCTACCCGTGCGTCTAGCCGACGATTGCGTTGCGGCCGGCGGCCTTTGCTTGGTAGCAGGCTGCGTCGGCGTCGGCCAGGGCCGCGGCGCCGCTGATCGTCTCGCACTCGATCGCCGCGAGGCCCACCGAGACGCCGATGTCGAGCACCTCGCCGTCGTGTTCGATGCGGTAGTTGTCCACCGCGGCCCGCAGCTTCTCGGCGACGTAGCGCGCGTCGCCGAGGCGGCAGTTCGACAGCAGCAGTGCGAACTCGTCGCCGCCGATGCGCGCCAAGACGTCGCCGCCGCGCACGACGCGGCCCATGACGCGCGCGATCTCGTGCAGCAGCCGGTCGCCCACGGCGTGCCCGAAGCGGTCGTTCACGACCTTGAACCGGTCGAGGTCGATGAACCCGACCGCGTGATGCTCGCCGCGCTCGCGCGCGCCGCGCACGGCTTCGTCGAGGCGTTCGGTGAACGCGCGGCGATTCTGGAGCCCGGTCAGCGGATCGTGCGTCGCTTCGAACGACAGCCGCAGCGCGATCCGGTTCTCGATCGTCACGTCGCGCAGCACGATCACGGTCCCGTGCGCGTCGGCGTCGACGCGCGAGGCGACGTACGCGACGTCAATAATGCCGTGCGCGGTGCGCAAGTGCCCGGTACCTCGGCGCACGTCCTCGTCGCGCTGATCGGCGACCACGTCGATCGGGCGCGCGTCGTCGTCGACCATGCGGATCACGTCGCCGACTGGCGCGCCGTACACGTCGGCCGCGTCGATGCCCAGCAGCCGCTCTGCGGCGGCATTGACGAACTCCACCCGGCCGTCGGGGAGCACGCTGACCACGGCGTCGGCGATCGCCGCGAGCGTCGTGAGCAGCTTGCGCTTCTCCGCCGCGAGCGCGTTCTCGAACTGCTTGCGCGTGGTGACGTCGCGAAATGTCACCACGTGGTGCACGACGCTCGCCGCGTGACGCACCGGCATGGAAGCGATTTCGATCCACAGCGGCGAGCCGTCTTTGGCGTACAGGACGACGACGACGCGTGCCGCCTCGCGCTCGGTGAGCCGCGAGCGGAGCCAAGCCATGCGATTGCGGTCGGTGCGCGGTCCCCAGATCCGGTCGGCGGGTCGACCCACGAGCTCGCGCATGCTGTAGCCGAACAGTTGCGTGAATCCGTCGTTCACGTACAGCACGGTCGCCGGTCCGTCGGCGTCGTGCGCGGTGTCGAGGATCGCGACGGCTTCATCGAGTTGTTCCGTGCTCTCCGCAAGCCGTTCGATCGCCGTGGACGCTTCGCCGACGCGAGCCGTTGGATCGCACGCCGCGCCGATCTCGACCGCGAGCGCGGCCAACGCGGCGTCATCCGAGGCCGTCGTCGGCGCGACCAGGATCAACTCGCCCGCGCTCCCGTCGGACAGCTGCAGCGGTACCGTGCGGAAGGACCACGCGCCGAGCGGCGCGGCGCGCCGCAACACGCGCACGAGCGCTTGCGCTCCGGCGCCGCCGCAGCCCCACGCCGCTACCGGCGCATCATCATCGATGCGCGCGACGAGCGATGCGGTCGCGCCCGCGATCCGGGCGGCGATCCGAAGCAGCGCGGCGGCGGCCTCCATATCTCATTTAGGGATCGGCGGCCAACGTAAATGGCACAAGGGCAGGCAAGCGGCGTGTGCGCCGGATCATACTTGGCTACGGCAACGTCAGCGGCCGGTAGCGCAGCCGGTGCGGCCTGGCCGCCTCTTCGCCGAGCCGCGCCTTTTTGTTGGCCTCGTACTCCTGGTAGTTGCCCTCGAAGAAATAGACGCTGCTGTCGCCTTCGAACGCGATGATGTGGGTCGCGATCCGGTCCAGGAACCAGCGGTCGTGGCTGATGACCAGGACGGTCCCGGCGAACTCGCTGAGCGCATCTTCGAGCGCGCGCAGCGTCTCGACGTCGAGGTCGTTGGAGGGCTCGTCCAGCAGCAGTACGTTGGCCCCGGCCAGCAGCGTCTTCGCGAGGTGCAGCCGGCCGCGTTCGCCGCCCGACAGCGAGCCCACGGGCTTCTGCTGATCGCCACCCTTGAAGTTGAAGCGCCCCAGATACGCGCGCGACGGCATCTCGAAACGTCCGATCGTGAGCATGTCGCGGCCGCCGGTGATGTCGTCGAATACGGTCTTTTGATCGTCCAGCGATTCGCGCGTCTGGTCGACCACGGCGAGATTGACGCTCGCGCCGATCGAAATCGTTCCGGCGTCGGGCTGTTCCTTGCCCGCGATCATGCGAAACAGCGTCGTCTTGCCGGCGCCGTTGGGGCCGATGATGCCGACGATCGCGCCCGGCGGGATGCGGAAGCTGACGTCGTCCATCAACAGCCGGTCGCCGTACGCCTTGCGCACGCCGGCGAACTCGATCACCTGATCGCCGAGCCGCTCGGCGACGGGGATGAAGATCTCTTGCGTCTCGTTGCGCCGCTGATACTCGTAGCTCGACAACTCTTCGAAGCGCGCGAGGCGGCTCTTGCTCTTGGACTGCTGCGCTTTCGTACCCGAGCGAACCCACGCGAGCTCGCGTTTGAGCGCCTTCTGGCGCGCGGATTCCGTCGCTTCTTCCTGCGCAAGCCGCTCTTGCTTCTGGTCGAGCCAGGAACTGTAGTTGCCCTTCCACGGGATCCCGCGGCCGCGGTCCAGTTCGAGAATCCATTCCGCCGCGTTGTCGAGGAAATAGCGATCGTGCGTCACCGCGACGACGGTGCCCGCAAAGCGCTGCAAGAACTGCTCGAGCCACTCGACGCTCTCCGCATCGAGGTGGTTCGTCGGCTCGTCGAGCAGCAGCATGTCGGGCTTCGACAGCAACAGCCGGCACAATGCGACGCGCCGCTTCTCGCCCCCGGAAAGCGGTCCGATCTTCGCATCCCACGGCGGCAGACGCAGCGCGTCGGCTGCGATCTCGAGCTGCTGCTCGAGGTCGTCGCCTTGCGCGAACAGCACCGCTTCGAGCTTCGCCTGTTCTTCAGCGAGTTTGTCGAAGTCCGCGTCGGGCTCGCCGTACGCCGCGTAGATCGCGTCGAGCCGCTTGCGCGCCTCCATGATCTCGGTCAGCGACTCTTCGACCGTCTCGCGCACCGTTTTGTCGGGATCGAGCTTCGGCTCTTGTTCGAGGTACCCGATGGTGAGGTTCGGCATCGGGATCGCGTCGCCGTCGATCTCCGTGTCGATGCCGGCCATGATGCGCAGCACCGTCGACTTGCCGGCGCCGTTGAGGCCGAGGATGCCGATCTTTGCGCCGGGGAGGAAGCTGAGCGAGATGTCTTTGAGGATCTGACGTTTCGGCGGCACGATCTTGCCGACCCGATGCATCGTGTACACGTATTGCGTCAACGAAAACCTTATTGGAAGCGGAACCCGGCGATATTCGCAATCAGGGCTCCGGAGCCTGGTCCGGCCGGCGCTACGTGCGGGTCAGGAGATCATCTGCGTGACGGTTGCCAAGGCGGGCGTCTGATAGCTCTGCCGCACGCGCTCGTTGCGGTCGCGGTTGACGCACTTCGCGAGCTCGGTGATGCCGCCGAGGGCCGCTTCGAGCTGATCGCCGACGGCGAGCGCGTTCTGCACGTGAGCGCGGCGGTTCGCAACGGCTTGCAGATCGACGATGCCGTGCACGTCGTGTACCCTCTCGCCGAACTTGATCGCGATCCCGACCAGCGCGTTGTAGTGATCGAACAGCTTGCGCTCGGCGGGCGTCCGCCTCGCGGTCGCGGCCTTGAGCGCGACGCGCGCCTCACGCAGGCCGAAGTTGTCGTCGTCACCGGTGAGATGATCGAGGTCCAGGCGCAGCAGGGTGTTCATGTTCGCGACCTGCACCCAGTCGGCGACGTCGCCGCCGAGGCGGCGCGCGTGCTGGTAGGCCATCACCGCGGCGGTGATCCCCCCGCCGGCGCACAGTGCCAGAAACGTCCAGATCATGGCTTGGTGATCGGCTCCGCGCCGGGGCGGCCTTAGCGGCGAGCTCGCGTCAGCCCAGAAGCCGCTTGAACTCCGCGGCGGCCTCGTCGATCGCAGGCGTCGTCTCGGCGGGAGCGCCGTAGCCCCGCACGAGCGCGACCATGCTCGAGTTTGCCAGCAGCAACGCGTTGATGCAGTAGTCGGCGGCCTCGTCGTTCGTCCACCCCGCCCCGAGGATCAGCATCACCGCGAAGGCCGACGACGCGCGGTCGCCCGTCGAGCAATGGATCAGCGCGGGCCCGGCGGCGCCGTTTTTCAACAGCGCGAGCGCGGCTTGCGTCGCCGCCGCGTCGAACTCCGCTTGCGTCATCGTGCGCGTGATCGGAATGTTCTGATACGACACGCCGAGCTGCTGCAACGTGGACGCTTCGGTGGTGTCGAACGGCGGCGGCGGCGGGACCGGCGGCGGCGCTACGGCCTCGCCCGGCTGACGGACGCAAATGACGGACCGAATCCCAGCCTCAGGGATCGCGGGATACGCGAACGCCGATGGTTGTCCGGTCACGTAGTAGCGGCCAAACACGATGCGCGCGCCGCTGTACGCGACGAACGCGAGATTGTTGATCGTCGGAAGCAGGGATGTCGCCATTGACAGTGGTTTCTCGCGGCGTATCATTGACCTTGCCGGGTCCGATCTTCGGAGGTTCCGTATGCACCGACGCTCGTTTCTCGTTGCCGCCGCGGGGGCGCTCGCCGCCGGTTCGCAGCCCGCGGTGGCCGCGAAGGTCAGGGCCTCGCTTTTCGTCGATCCCGCGAACGGCAAGTGGGGCGCCGAAATATCGAGCCGCGATTTCAGCGGTGTCCTGCAAGGCCTTTCGCCCCGCGCACTCGACGGGACGGTGCTGCAAGCCATGAGCCCCGCTCCGGACACGTCGCACGCGGTCATTCTGACGAATCTCCCGAGCATTTCGACCCAGGGCGTGCCGGGGAGCGTCGGCTCACCGGGGTCGTGCGAGGCGCAGTCGTTCGGTTATTGCTTGGGCGCGTACACCGCGGCCCGCAATCCGAACGGCTCGATAAAATGGCCGGCAAGCGACGCGGCCAATCAGCCCAGCGCGGCGTGGCTCTATCAATGGGAGCACCACGTCCTCGAGCACGACGCGCGCGTATGCCCCGGCGGTTCCGGCGCAAAGCCGTACGCCGACAAGCTCGTGAACGACGGGGCGCCGAGCACGGCAGCAATTCCCTACAACCCGCACGATGCGACGACCGTCGCTGCCGAGTGCACGTACATCAAAGGCCTCGCCGTCAACACGGTCCCCGCCGGATCTTCGCGTTTGCTGATCGGCAGCTACAAGGTGTATTCGAACGTGCAGGCGTCGGATCTCGCACACTTCAAGGAGCTGATTCGGCACGGTCATGCGATCGCGTTCTCGGGTTTGGTCGCGAAGGGGTACGGCGTGCAGTCGCCGCCGCTCGTCAACGGCGCGTTCACCGCGCCGCAGGGATTTCGGAATCCGTCCGGTCACGGCCAAGTGATCGTCGGGTTCGACGATTCGAAAGGCCCGCACGGCGCGTTTCTCGTGCAGAACAGTTTCGGGCCGGGCTGGAATCCGGGACCAACTTCGGATCACGGACGGAACGGGCGCATCTGGTGGGACTACAACGCGTTCTTCGGCAGCCAAAAATACGCGCTGATCATGTTCCCCAACGCGCCGATGACCAACGCCGGAACGGCGCTCCACGCATCCGCCGCCGGTCCGCGCTTCGTCGTCGCAAGCGCGACGGTTCACACGGACGCCAAGGGCAAACACCATCTCGTATTCGTTACGCAAGCTTCCGAAGCGGTGACGATCACCGAGCTGCACGTCGCGCCGCACGCGGGACGACAGGCGACCGCGAAGCTGAACGAGACGATGCGCCTGGGATATCAGTACGTCACCCGCCGCGGCAGCAAAGCTTTCCCGCCGGGACCGTGCAAGGTGACCTACACGGTGAAAACGCGTGCCGGAGCGACGCTGACCTACTCGGGTACGGTCCAGGTCACCGCGCAGGCATAGCGGTTGTTCAGCGTACGCGAAGCGCGGTTGCGGTGACCGGTTCGGCGCGCAGCAGTTCGTAGAAGCGCACTTCGACCAGCGCGATGTATGCCGCCGTGGCGCCGCCGATGAAGAACGCCGTCAGCAAGCCGATCACCGGCAGATGGATCGTCGCGGCGTCCACGATGCGGCCGATGATGAACGCACCGATGATGCCGCCGAACGCGACCAGACTCGGGCCGGCGTTGGACGTGGCCAAGCGGAACGACGTTCCGATGGCGGTGATGCCGTCTTCGCCGCCGATCATGATCGCCGCGCGGACGTACATCAAGAAATATCCGAGCACGAACAGCAGCGGGATGCCGACCAGCAAGAACGAGAGCACGACCGGGATCGCGTACAGCAGCGCGGTCGCGAACGCGGCCACCAGCAGCGCCGGGAACCGTACGAGCGTGAGGCGGAAGGCCGCGCCGTAGTCCGGATCGCGCCCCGCCCAGGCCTCGTGCGCCGCCACGAGCACAATCGCGTGCGCCGCAGTGGAAATCAGCACCATCACGAGGATCGAGAATACGACCGTCGACGCGCCGGCGCCGACCGCGGCGATGGCGGCTCCGCGACCGCCCATGAGCACCGCCGCAACCGCGGAGACGATCACGGCGCCGATCACGAAAAAGATGATCCCGGCGATCGCCAGCGACGCGAATGCGGTCGGCAGGGCCAGCGTCCAGCGGGCGTACAGGATCCGGGCGGCGGCCTCGAGCTCGCTTGTGGCACTGAACTGCTGCGTCACCATGGCGACCCTCCGGGCAAGCGCTACCGCCCGTAGTAGCGGCCCGCGTGACGAAAGTTTCCGCGCCGCGCAGCACGAGGACCGCGCGGGCGCGGTCAGTATGGAGGCGTGATGGGCGAGGCGCACGGGCCGAGTGAACGCGACCCGGATCTGCTGCTCGCCGAGGTCCTCGCCGCGCCGCACGATCTCGCGCCGCGCCGTGCGTACGCTCGCGCGGTGCGCACGTACGAGCCCGAGCGCGCGGCGCTGATCGACCATCAGCTCGCGATCCGCGAGGCTCGGCGCGCCGGCCTGACGCCGTCAGAGCACGACCTGCTGGAGGCGCGCACGTTGATCC
>JAXDMA010000138.1:0-2865 GCA_034666305.1 Vulcanimicrobiota bacterium | reverse complement strand
TGACGCGCGTGCCGACGGCGCCGACACGGTACTGGCCGCCCTGCTGGGTCTGACCTTGCAGCGCGGCGGTGACGCCGGCCGTGTCCTGCGTGACGGGCCCGCCGCCCGGCCCGGACTGGAACGAGCTGACCGCCGGCGTCACGCTGTGCGAATACTCCGGCACGAGCTGGAAGCGCACGTCGTACGCGCCTTGCGCGGCCACGATCTGGTAGTTCGCGATGCGCCGGTTCGACTGCGCGATCGCAAGATCGGTGTTGCGCTGCAGCGCCATCGCGATCGCGTCACGCAGCGCGAGTCCGACGAAAGGCTGCTGTTGCACGCCGACGAGTTCGCCGTTGGGCAGCACGTTCACGGGCGAGCTGAATCCCGGCGCGATAACCGGCACGACCGGCAAAACAAACCGCGCCGGCGGCGCCGGCAGCCCCGCACCCGAATTTGCACCGCCCGCGGGGGTGGTGACGGGGCTCGCGCCGCCGTGCATCGTCGTAGGCGGCGTGGGCGCCGGCAGCGGCGTTCGCTGCTGCGCCGGCGGCGTCGGCTGCGGTGCCATCGTCGCCTGCGCTTGCGGCTGCGGCGGCATCGTTTGCGCGACGGCCGCTCCGGCAGACGCGGTGAAGATGCTCGCGCTCAGCGCGAGCGCGAGCGAGTTCCGGCGAATCATCGCGCTACTTGACCGCGATCGAGGTCTCGACCGACATCCCGACGCGAAGCGGCTTGTCCTTGGGCAAGTTCCGTGGCGCGATCCGCACCGGCAAACGCTGCGTGACCTTCACGAAGTTGCCGGTTGCATTTTGCGCGGGCACCAAGCTGAACGTGTTCTGCGACGCTGGCGCGATCGCCGTGACCGTGCCTTCGAACGTCACGCCCTTGTACGCGTCGACCTTGATGTCGACGTGCTGGCCGACGCGCACCTCGCCGAGCTGCGTCTCCTTGTAGTTCGCGGTGATATAGATGCCGCTCGTCGGCACGATCGTCATCAGCGACTGGCCTGCGGCGACCGCGGCGCCGATCGCCACGTTCTTCGCGCCCACGACGCCGTCGATCGGCGAACGAATCTCGGTGTAGCTCACGCGGTCTTTCGCCGCCTGGACCTGTGCCTGCAGCGAGCCGGTTTGCGCGTACGCCGCATCGGCTTGCGCCTGCGTCGTCGACACGCGGTACGGATTGTCGGTCTCGCTCAGACGGCCTTGCGCGGTTTGGAGCTGGCCTTGCTGCGCGCCGATGCCGGCGCTCGCGGCATTGGTCGCGGCGAGTGCCGCCGTGTACCGTGCCTGCGCCTGTGCGACGCCGGTTTGCGCGGCCGTCACGTTCTCCAGCGCGGCTTGATACTGCGACGCGGCCTGGGCTTGCGCCGCACGCTGCGCGTCGAGCTGCTGTGACGCGATGTCGCCCGTGCGCACCAGCGCGGTGTAGCGTGCGAGGTCCGCGTTGGCGCGTGCCAAGGCCGCGCGTGCCGCGGGCACGCCCGATTGCGCGACGGAAACTTGCGCTTGCGCGCCGGCGATCGCGGCGCGCGCGGCGTCGGCCTGCTGCTGCGCCGACTGCGTCTGCGCCTGCGCGTTCTGGATCGCGCTGCGCGCGGCGGTGACGCCGCCGGCGCCCTGCGTCGCCTGTGCTTGGACCTGTGCGCGGGTCAGCGATACGTTTTCTTGCGCCGCGCGCGCTTGCGAGCGTTGAGCCGCGAGCGCCGCCTGCGCCTGCGCCAGCGCCGCGCGCTCATCGGTGCTGTCGAGCCGGATGATCACTTGTCCCTTGTGGACGGGCTGATCCGTATCGACGAGAATCTGCGCGACGCGCTCTTGAATCTTGCTCGACACCGTGACCGTGTCGGCGTCGACGCGCGCATCGTCCGTCGTCTCGTGCGCACGCGCGTAGCTGAGATAGCGCGCGCCCCAGACAAGCCCCGCAAGCACGAGCAGCGCGGCGATCACCAGCACCAGCACCGGCGGCCGCCGGCGCTTCGTCTCCACCTCGACCGTCTCGACCGTCGGCGTAGCCGCGGCAACGTCCTCGCTCACGATGAGAGGCCGCTGCGGCGGCGGTGTTTCGGTCCGGGTTTCCACTACGAACGAACTCCGTTCAAAAAGACGTCGACGATGCCGTCGAGCGTCGCATGGTCGGGAACGGCGCTGTTCCAGAGCTTGCGTCCGACGACGTACGAGAACAGGATGCCCAGAAAGAACCGGGCTGCCAGCGCCGGGTCGACGCGAAATGCTCCGGCTTCCGCCTTGGCCGTGAAATATGCCGCGAGATCGGTCTTGATCTGCGACGGCCCGCGAAACTCCGGCGCGTCGTCGGTGCCCGCCGCGTCCTCGGCCAGCGACACGCACATCATCGCGCGCTTGCCGAGCATGTGCTCGGTAACATGGTACGCGATCTGGCGCAGGTCCGCAGCAAAATCCGTGCCCGGCAATGCAGCGAGAACCGAGCGGAACTGCTCCACGCCGCACGCCTGCTCGCGCATCGCGTCGAGCAGCGCTCGCTTGGAGCCGAAGTGGCGAAACAGCGTGGCCTCGTTGACGCCGGCCTTCTCGGCGACCTCACGGGTCGTGGTTCCGCGCGTGCCGTTGCGCTCGAACAGGTCGCGCGCCGCGGCGAGGATCTTGCTCCGCGTCTCTTCGACGCCTGCGTGGGTTCGGTGACCGGTCGCGAGCATTAGTTCTTCTTCGTGAACACAGCGTCGTCGACGGCGACGTTGGTCTTGTAGTCGGAGTAGGTGCCGTGCGCGACCGCCTTCGCGTACGGGATCGCGATCTCGGCGTTCTGCTCGGCGAGCATCGAGTAGCCCGCGACCTGTCGGAAGGTCTGGGTCATGGTGATGTGCCCGCCGTTGTAGTAGTCGTAACGGATCGAGTCGATCGTCCA
>JAXDMA010000137.1:0-11151 GCA_034666305.1 Vulcanimicrobiota bacterium | reverse complement strand
AGGCGCGCGTTCGGGGCGGCCGGCAGCCCGGCGATCGTGCCGACCACCGCTCCCGCCGAGTACGCCGTGGCGGGCGTCGGGGCATTCGGGTTGAACGTGGACTTGACGAGCTGGCCGGACGCGTTGGTGACGTAGAGGTTACCGCTGAGATCCTGAGCGATGTTCTGCGCGCTCGTGCCGTTGAAGAGCGTGCCGTACGACTGCACGACCGTCCCCGTCGTCGTGTCGACGAGGTACACGCCGGCGCTATCGCTCAGGACCATCACCGTCGCCGCGCGGGCTGCGGTGAACGATCCGAGCACGAGGCACGCGCCGAACACCGCGACGATCAGAAGACGGCGCCACCACCACATCTGTACTTCTATCGGCAACGCCCCGTCAGCTTTGAACCACGTGGGCGCGCGATCGCCCCGGTCACGGCGGACGCTGCCGGTGAGGGGCCCGCCGCGGGCGGGCGCGTAATCGGACGACAATGGCTTCGGAGCTTCTTGCCGCGGTTCGTGCGGGCGACGTGGACGCCGTCCGCCGTCTTCTCGCCGGCGGCGCGAACCCGCGCCTCGACGACGGCCGCGAGACGCCGCTCCACGCGGCCGCGCGACGCGGACCGCTCGCGCTCGTCGAGGCGCTCATCGAAGGAGGTGCGCTCGAGTGGCAGACGGATCGCGATGGGCGCACGCCGGCCGAGATAGCACGCAACGGAAGCGCGCGCGACCGCGCGGAGATCGCGACGCTGCTTGATCGCGGCGCGATCGCGGATCCGTCGTTTCGCACGGCGGTCGAGGCGATCCACGCGGGCGACGTCACCGCGCTGTCGCGGCTGCTCGACGCCGAGCCGCGCCTGCTGCGCGAACGGATCGCCGGCCCAGAGGTATATCGCCGCGCGCCACGGCGCTGGTATTTCACCGATCCGAAACTGTTCTGGTTCGTCGCCAACAACCCGACGTTCGCCGAGCGCATGCCTTCCAACATGGCGGACGTCGCGCAGGTCATGATCGACCGCGGCGTCGACCAGGCGGATCTCGGCGTTGCGTTAGCGCTCACGATGACGAGCAGCTCGGCACGCGAACACGGGCAGCAGTTGCCGCTCATGCGCGTGCTCCTGGCCGCCGGCGCGCATCCGGACCGCGAGTCGATCGTGGTGACGGCGGCCCACGGCGAGCTCGACGCGCTACGTGCGCTGCTCGACGGCGGTCAGCCGATGAGCGTGCTGCTCGCCGCATCGTTCGGTGCGGACGCGCAGCTCCAGGAGCTGCTGCCCGGCGCGGCGCGCGACGACGTGCAGACCGCATTTGGGCTTGCGGTGATCAACGGCCACGCTCAGGCGGCGCGGCTCGCGCTCGATGCGGGCGCCGACGCCGGCGCGTTCCTTCCGGTCCACACGCACAGCACCGCGCTGCATCAGGCGGCGCTCGACGACGACGTCACGCTCATCGAGTTGCTGCTGCAGCGGGGTGCGCGCACGGACGTGCGTGACACGCTATGGGACGGAACACCGCTCGACTGGGCGATCCACGAAGGCCGCGCCGCGGCGCGCGCCGTCCTCGAGCGGTGACCGTACTTTGATTACGCTGCGTCGTAGGCGGCCTGCAGCGCGGCGACGTCGAGCTTCACCATCTTGAGCATCGCCTGCATGACCGCGCCGGACTTCGCGTCGTCGTCGTCTTGCAGCAGCTCCGGCAATATCGACGGCACGACTTGCCACGACAGGCCGAACTTGTCTTGGAGCCAGCCGCATTGGACGGGCCGGCCGCCTTCACAGAGCCGGTCCCAAAAGTGGTCGACTTCCGCCTGATTCTTGCAATCGATGGAAAACGAGACGGCCGGCGTGAACGTGTACTCCGGGCCGCCGTTGAGCGCGACGAACTCTTGACCGTCGAGCTCGAAGCTGACGGTCATCACCGTCCCCGGAGTTCCTGGCGTGTCTTCCCCGTAACGGCTGACGCTGTGGATCTTGGCGTTTTTGAAAATGGAGACGTAGAAGTTCGCCGCGTCTTCGGCTTGGCCGTCGAACCACAGAAACGGGGTGATTTTTTTCATTACGGAAGTACGACCATCCATTCTGTGCCGAACTTGTCGGTGAGCATGCCGAACCGGCCGCCCCAGAAAGCCGGAGCGACCGGCATCCCCACCTTACCGCCCTCCGCGAGGCCGTTGAAAATCTTCTCGCCGCGCGCAGCGTCGTCGAATTCCAGCGACAACGAGATGTTGCCGGCGTCCGGGTCGACGGGCTTGACGGTTTGGCCGTCCGAGGCCATGAACCGGATCTCGTCGGCGGTGAACGACGAATGCATCACGCTGTTCGCCGCTTCGGGCGGCATCTCGCCGGCCATGGGCGTGTCGCGCACGCGCATCATCTCGTAGCTTCCGCCGAACACGCCCTTGTAGAACTCGAGCGCTTCTTCGCAACGCCCGTAGAAAAAGATGTAGGGAGCCAATTTCGTCGCCATGTGGTCCTCCGGAATCAAGGTGAGCCGATCCTAGCAAATTGAAGTTGCAGAAAGCAAGTACTATACAGAAATAAGAGTCTATGCTACCGTAGCAAGCGTGAAGACCCGGGCCTACGGCCAGTATTGCGGCTTCGCCAGGGCCCTCGAGGTGGTCGGCGAGCGCTGGGCGCTGCTCGTGGTGCGCGATCTGCTGGTGGGTCCGAAGCGTTTTACGGACCTGCTCCACGGACTGCCTGGCATCCCCAGCAACGTCTTGACCGCCCGGCTCAAGGAACTGGAGCACGCGGGCGTCGCGCGGCGCCGGGTGCTGCCTCGACCCGCGCGCGCGGTGGTGTACGAGCTCACCGAGTACGGCCTCGAGCTCGAGCCGGTCGTGGTCGAGCTCGGGCGCTGGGGCGCGAAGAACCTCGGCGACCCTCGTCCGGACGAAACGATCACGCTCGATTCGCTGATCACGGCGCTGCGCACCACGTTCCGCCCCGATGCGGCGCGCAAGCTCAGCGCGGATTACGAGTTGCGCGTCGGCGAGATCGTGCTGCACGCGCGCGTCGATCGCGGAAAAGTCCGCGTGGCCGCGGGCGCGCTGCCGGGCGCCCAGCTCGTCATCGAAGCGGGACCGGGAATTCGTGCGCTCATGGCCGGCGAGCTGACCCCCGCGGCGGCCGTGGAGAGCGGCGTGGTGCGTTTGTCCGGAGATGCGACGCTGCTGCAGCGGTTCGCGGAGATCTTCCGCATCGACGCGATGCCGCTGACGATGGCCTGAGAAGAGGCGCCTGCATTGCGGCGAAGCCCGCACCAGGAGGTCGCTCGTGATCTACCAGCAGGAACACCGGGAGCTGATGCGCACCGTTGCGCGCTTGATCGCGAGCGAGATCGCGCCGCACGTCGAGGAGTGGGAAGCGGCCGAAGCGTTCCCGGCGCACGACGTGTTCAAGCTGTTCGGCGATCACGGACTGCTGGGCATCACGCGCGCCGAGGAGTTCGGCGGACAAGGTCTCGACTGGAGCTACGCGTGCGCGTTCGCCGAGGCGATCGGCGAGATATCGTGCGGCGGGGTACCGATGGCGCTCGGCGTGCAAGTCGACATGGCCACGCCCGCACTCGCGCACTACGGTTCCGACGAGCTGCGGCGCGAGTTTCTCGTGCCGAGCATCACCGGCGAACACGTCGCCTGCGTGGGCGTTTCGGAGCCGGGAGCCGGTTCGGACGTCGCGGCCATCACGACGCGCGCGCGCAAGGACGGCGACGACTACGTGATCGACGGCGTGAAGACGTGGATCACCAACGGAATGCAGGCCGATTGGACGTGCCTGCTGGCGAACACGGCCGACGGACCGATCCATCGGTCGAAATCGCTGATCGTCGTGCCGCTCGACCTGCCGGGCGTGACGCGGGTGAAACTGCGCGACAAGCTCGGCATGCATTCGTCCGACACGGCAACGCTCTACTTCGAAGGCGTCCGCGTGCCGCAGCGCTATCGAATCGGCGAGGAGGGCCGCGGTTTCGTCTACCAGATGGAGCAGTTCCAAGAAGAACGATTGCACGGTGCGGCCGGCGCGCTGCGCGGGATGGAGCGCGCGATCGCGCAGACGATCGAGCACACGAGCCAGCGCGTCGCGTTCGGCGGCCCGCTGCTGGACAATCAAATCATTCAGTTCCGGCTCGCCGAGCTGCAAACCAAGGTGGAGCTGCTGCGCTCGATCACCTACCGCGCGGTCGAGGAGTACGCCGGCGGCGGCGACGTCACGCAGCTCGCGTCCATGGCGAAGCTCACCGCGGGGCGTCTCGCGCGCGAGGTCGCCGACAGCTGCCTGCAGTTCTTCGGCGGGATGGGCTACATGAACGAGACGCCCATCGCACGCTACTATCGCGATTCGCGGCTCTTGTCGATCGGCGCCGGAACAGACGAGATCATGCTCGGCATCATCGCCAAAGGGATGAAGATCGCATCGCCGCCGCGCGCGCGCCCGCGCACCGCGTACGACCGGGCGGCGCCGTAGCTGCGTCTGGTTATGACTGGAAGGACCTATGCTTGTTCAGTTCAGACGCGCTAGCGAAGGAAACGATGTAACGCAACCCGTAGCCGACCTTATGGGGCGCCATGGACAAAGCCGCGCGTGATTACCGAGCGATTTTCGGCGCGCGATGTTACGGCCGCTGACGTAACCGATCTGATAACCACACATCAAGCTGAGTTAAATGAACTCGAATACAAGCAGGTCAGCGATTCTGATCTATTAAAGGCGGCGTGCGCCATAGCAAATTCAGGCGGCGGCTTTATCGTCGTGGGAATGGCAGAGGACGCCGATCATTGCGCGAGCGCAATCGTCAACGTCGAGCGACCGCAACAAACGGCGGATCGGATCCGACAAAAGCTGCGTGATGGTCTCAGCCCTCGTCCGTCAATCGAGGTTGTCCCCCTACGCGTCGATAGCGAGAATGTTATCATTATTCGCATCGCCCCTCAGAATCCGCCGCACATGATTTCGTCCGACAAGCGTACCGACTTCTTTGGACGCTATGATGCAACGTCGGAACGCATGCGATACGAGGAGATTGAACAACGCTTTCGCGACAAATTCGGCCAAGGTGAACCGCTCATTTCCGAGACGCCGCGAGCATTACTCGAAACGCTCAGCGGACGGCGTGAGGTATCAACCGGAACCGCGGGAGCACTAGATCAATACATACGGACATTTACCGACGCGCGACAGCCGACTCTTGGACTTATAGCAGTGCAGGACAGTATTAGCAGCTCCGTTTCGGAGGAAACCGCGACCCGGTTTTTCTCCGACCCATCTTACGAACGGAAGGCAGGGTGGCTCGTCGTTCATCCAACGCTCTCAATCACGCCGCAGGGCGGGCGCTGGCTGCAAGATTATGCCAATGTGAGTCACACTTACATAAACTCGTCCGGGGACGTACTCTTTCAGAAGGCTGTTGACGAGGTTCTGTGCTGGAAGCAAAGCGAGATAGACTTTGAACGTTGTCCTCGCATGTACTCTAATGCGATAATCGAGTACTGTCTGAGTTTCATTTATAGTGTTAGCGATATTGCTGCCATAACCAAGCCGGAAGCCATTCTGATGACCGCGCTTCTTGTTGTCGGCTCAGAGGGCGTTCAGCTTCCGTTGGGTGAGGGTGGATCGGTTTGGTACGATGCGCCTGCTGTGGCGCCAGTCGTGCGCAAAGATACGGCCCGAGCCGTACCCTTGCTGGTCGACATGCGCGGTCCGGTACACGTTAGGCGCGAAGCGTTCAAGCTTGCTGCGCAAATCTACGCCTTCTTCGGTTACAGCGAAACACAGGTTCCGTTTTCAGATCGCGGCGCTATCACGTTTGAGGCAAATACCGAGCAGTCAGCAGTTGCCGCGGCACGCAGCTATCTTCAGGGCCGGCTTGGTGTAACGGTCGAGTACGCTGGTGAAGAATTTGACCGGTCCATCTACTGGTTCAGATTCACACTGCCCGGAAGTCCTAGGCGCATCTCGATGGGTTTCAGTGATATATTCTTCGATGACATTGCGACAAATGAAGACGTGTTTTTCAAGCTACTTGATGCAGAAGAGATCGAGGATGCCTTGCGGGCCTGGACCGCCTCGAACAAGCCTGTAATGACAACTCATGGAATCATTTTTGTTGAGTGATCCTGCTGCGCTCACAACGCCGACTAGGCGACGTCGGTTGCACCAATCAATCAAACGCGCAAATAGACAACTTCGAGGTCGCGTCGGATGAACCGCCGGCCGGCGGGTTCGAACTGGGGTGATTACGGTGCGGGCGATCGCGTCGGGCGGCTCAACGAGCTGACGTCCGAGCGCGTCGTTCGCGCCGCTGCGGAGATTCGCACGGGACGGCGGTTCTGTCTGAGTTTGCCGCTGGACTATCCCGGCGGGAACGTCGTTTTTCCGTTCCGCCATCCGCCCGAGCGCACGGTCGTCGACCGGATGGGGACTCCCGCCAGCGACTTTCCGTTCGCGCGTGCGCGCGAAGGCGCGACCGGCGTGGTCAACGACGACATCGTCACGCTGTGGACGCAGTACTCCACCCAATGGGACGCGCTCGCGCACGTCGGGTCGCAGTTCGATGCGAACGGTGACGGCGAGGCCGAGGTGGTCTACTACAACGGGCATTATCCAGGCCCGGACGTCGATGCGATGGCGACAGCCGGACTCCAGGGTCGCGGCGTCCTCGTCGACCTGCATCGCGCGTACGGCAACGCGAAAACGGGCGTCGATTACGCGATGTTCGAGGCGGTCATGCGCGAGCAGGGCGTGGTCGTGGAGCCGGGCGACATCCTCACGCTGCGCACCGGCTGGGCCCAGCTTCTCGTCGAGATGAACGGCGCACCGGACAAAGAGATCGTGCACAACTCCTGCGCGGGCCTCGACTCGAGCGACCCGAAGCTGCTCGCGTGGATCGCCGCGAGCGGTATCGCCGCGATCGTCGCCGACAACCTCGCCGTGGAAGCGTATCCGCCGAAGTTCGGCGGACCGGGGACGCCGTTGTTGCCGCTGCACGAGCTGTGCCTGTTCAAGCTCGGCATCAACCTGGGCGAGATGTGGTATCTCACCGAGCTCGCGGACTGGCTGCACGAGAACGGGCGCACGCGATTCTTCCTGACCGCGCCGCCGTTACGCTTGCGCGGTCACGTCGGCTCCCCCGTTACGCCGATTGCGACGGTTTGACGCGACGCATCGCATGACGTTCTCGCTGCCCGTCGTGGTCGCGCTGCTCGCGATCGGCGTCGACATCGGTTTGGCGCGGCTCGGTTACGGGCTGCTGCTGCCGGCGATTCGCGCCGATCTGGGCGGTTCGTACGGCACGTACGGCTTGATCGGCGCGCTGCATCTCGCCGGCTATCTCGGCGGCACGCTGACGGCTCCGCCGCTGCTGCGCAACCGCGCGCGGATCCCACGAATCATTGCGGTCGCGCATGTCGTCGTCGGGCTGTCGGTCGCCGCATCGGCTGCGGCGACGGGCGGGTTTTCGCTGTTCCTCGCGCGCGTGGTGATCGGCTTTGCGAGCGGCATCGGCGTCGCGGCCGTGGTCACGGAGATGCTCGAGCGCGTGCCGGCGGCGCGGCGCGGTTTGGCAAGCGGCATCGCTTGGGGCGGCGCGGGCATCGCGCTCGTCGTGTCCGCGCCGGCCGGTGCGTGGGCGCTCGGCGACCCGTCGCGCTGGCGGATTGCAACGGTGTTGTGCGCGCTGCCCGCGTTTGCCGTTGCCGCCCTCGCGCTGCGGCTCGGGCCGCACGAACCGGTGACGGCCGCGGGCGCCGCCGGCGATACGCCGTTCGGGTGGCGCGATCTGTTCCGTGCGCGCAACGCGTTCTTCGCCGCGGCGTATGCGTCGTTCGGAGTCGCCTACATCGCGTACGCGACGTTTGCAGTCGCCACGTTCGCGGCGCGCGGCGTTCCGGCGCCGGTCGTGACGGCGGTGTGGTCGGCGCTCGGCGTCGCATCCGTCGCCGGTGCGTTGGCAGTGGTACCGGTTCTGGCCGGACGCGGCGCGCGGTTCAGTTTCATGCTGCCGCTGGCTGCAGGCGCGCTGGGCTGCTGGATCTCCAGCTGGTCCGGCGCCGCGGCGCCGGTCGTGGGCGCGATCTGCGTCGGCATCGGGCTTGCGGCGACACCGGCCGTGGCCAGCGCGTTCGCTCGAATGCGCAGCGACGCGGCGACCGCCGCGGTCGCGTTCACCGCGGTGACGACCGTATTCGGCATCGGACAGTTGGCTGGACCGCTTGCCGCCGGCATCGTCGCGGACCACGTCGGACTCTGGGCCGTTCCGCTGTTCGCCGCGATCGTCTTCGCGTGCGGCACGATCGCAGCCGCAATCGACGCGCGACTCGCGCGCTGACATGGTTATCCGCGAGCCATTTCGCGGATATCGTCGGCTAGCGCGTACAGGGCGAACAGCACGGTGACAATGACGACGGCCGGTACGATCGACATCCATGGACCCACCGCGAAGAACATCAGCGCGCCCATCAGCATATTCCCCAGCGACGGGAGCGGGGGATGAACGCCGAAGCCGATTGCGGACTGCGTCACTTCCAACATCAGCGCGCCCGCCATGAGATCGATCCCCGCGGCGAAAAGCGCGGACGTTCGCGTGCGAAACGCCGGGACGACGGCAGGCCATGAGACGGCGGCGATGATGACGGCGATCACGGCTGGATTCAGGACGTCGATGTGCAGGCGAGATTTTACGACGAGGAGCGTGACCGCTGTCAGGACAAACGGAATCCCGGCGAACGCGCGGATACCGCCGACGCCGAGCGCAGCCATATTGTCTCGCCGGAACAACGCCTGCGTTCCCTTCGCGTACACGAAGGCAATCGCTAACCCGAGAAGCGCGGCCATCGCTGCGATTTCGAGTGAAGTCCGCAGGGCGATCATTGCTCGGGACAGCATGTCGCGCCCGTTCGCGTCGGTTCCCAGCAAGTGGCCGCCGACGCCCGGCGCTAACGGATATCCGGACCAGTGGGCTTGATCGACGAAATACGGCCCCGATGCGATCGCATCTCCTGCTAGGGCACCGACGACGGCGCACAGCAGCACGACAATGGCCATGCGGCCGGTCAAGCCGATACGCTTTCTGTCGCCGGCCGGGCTGAGCTGAGTTGGCGAAGCCGGCGGCATGCGCGGCGCGAATTCGGCGGCGAGGTCGAGCAGCACGATGGCCGCGCAGTACGTGAGAACACATCCCACGAGGATTCCGGGGTCGAACTGGGTTAGCGCGCCGTAGAAGAGCCGAGCAATTCCAGGCCACGCGAAGGCCGGCTCGATCAAAAGGCACGCCGCCAGGACGGCGGGGCCGACCAGCGCTATGCTCGTCGCAACCGGCCAAACGATCGCGCATAGCGGCATACGCGTCGTTGCGTCCGTCGCGCGGAAGAATTCATAAAAAATCACCGACATCCATGCGCCGAACGGTACGGCCAGGCAAAGCGCCGGGGCGATCACGTGGCTGAGCCGATCGCCGAGATCGAACGCATCGCGAGACGCGATGCCGAAACCAGGAAACAACGGGGTGAGCACCATTACGAGCTCGATCAGGAACGCCATCACGACCACGGGAATGGCTCGGGCCAGGAGCTGCACCGAATGGATCAGTCCCCGTAGCCACCGCGGGCGCGTCCTTACCAGAGCGAACCCAACGGCCGCGCCGAGGACGACCGCAGCCATGAGCGCGACGACCGCCAACTCGAACGTTGCCGGGAGCCGTTCGAAGATCGCTTGCCAGACAGGCTCCGCGGTCGCCGGCGACCAGCCCGCGGCATAGCGGACGATAAGGATGGCGACCGCAACCACAGCGAGACGTCCGAGGACACGGTACCGGCGGCGCACAAGCAATCCTCCAGTGGCATTGCGATGCGAAGTCCGCGTTTAGGTCGCGGGTCGCAAGCGGCCTGCCGCGTAATACCGCCGAATCGAATCCCAGTTCCGCTCGTAAGCCGAGGTGATGCATGGAACGAAAACGCGCGTCCGATTTCCCGCAAGAGCTGCTGGACCTGTTTCACTTGTACGTCCACGGTGAGATCGACCGCGGCGCGTTCCTGAGCCGGGCCGGAAAGTTCGCCGTCGGCGGTCTCACCGCGGGCGGCCTCCTTGCGATGCTCAAACCGAATTACGCGTGGGCGCAGCAAGTGCCAAAAGACGACAAGCGCATTCGCACCGAGTACGTAACGGTGCCGTCCCCGCTAGGCAACGGCTCGATCAAGGGATATCTCGTGCGGCCCGCGGGAGGCGGGAAATTCCCGGCCGTCTTGGTGGTTCACGAGAATCGCGGTTTGAACCCGTACATCGAAGACGTCGCGCGGCGGCTCGGCACCGCGAACTTCATGGCGTTCGCGCCGGACGGCTTGTCGTCGGTCGGCGGTTATCCTGGCGACGACGAGAAGGCCGCTGAGCTCTTCGGCAAGGTCGATCGCGCGAAGATGCTCGAGGACTTCGCCGCGGCCGCGGCGTGGCTCAAGGCGCGTCCGGACAGCACGGGCCGGCTCGGCGCGGTCGGATTTTGCTACGGCGGCGGCGTCGTGAACTCGCTTGCGGTGCGCATGCCGGATCTCGCCGCTGCGGTGCCGTTCTACGGCCAACCACCGACCGCGGCGGACGTGCCGAAAATCAAGGCTGCGGTTCTCGTGCACGACCCCGAGCTCGACACGCGCCTCGCGGCGACGTGGCCCGCGTACGACGCCGCGCTCACGGCGGCGAAGATTCCGCACGAAGGCTATATCTACCCCAAAGCCAACCACGGATTCCACAACGACACGACCCCGCGGTATGACGAGGCCGCAGCGAAGCTCGCATGGCAGCGCACGCTGGACTGGTTCAACAAATACCTGCGCGCGTAGGCGCGCTCTTCGCGGCGCTCCTCGTCACGTGCGGCGCGGCCTTGGCTGATGGGGAAGCTCCTCCGCCTTGCGTTGCGCCGATTGCCGTCGCTCTCGCGGATCGTCCCGGTACGGGACGCACCGCCTCGACGGGCGGGTCGCCCTGCGTGGTCACGCCGCACGAAGTCGTGATCGAAGCCGGCGTGCGGCGGCAAACGATGACGACCGCGGGCGGATGGGTCACGCTCGCGAGCGGTCCGCTCATCTTCATGCGCGTGGGCGTCGGCAATCGCGTTGAGCTCGGCATCGCGCCGCCCGCGATCCAGTCCCGCGCGGTGACGGGCATCGCTCCGGTGGACACCGCGC
>JAXDMA010000136.1:0-5527 GCA_034666305.1 Vulcanimicrobiota bacterium | reverse complement strand
ATCCAGACCATGCGCGGGACGTACACCAAAGACCGTTTCTTCGGACTCACCGCCGGAACGCTCTATTGGCATTTCGTCGACGTGATCTGGGTGGTGCTCTTCTTCCTGTTCTATTTGTGGTGAAAGGACGCGATGGAATTAGCTAACATCGAGAAGATCGTCGCGTTCGTCGGTGCGCTCGTCGTCTTCACATTCGCGGTGATCGGGTTGCGCGGTGAGTGGCACAAGAACGGGCTCGACGACCAAGTCACGAAGGTGCTGCTCGGGCTGATGGCCTTCGGCTGCATCCTCGTCGTGCTCGCGTGTTTCGGCGTGCTGCCGCACACCGCCGGAGGGGCTGCCTGATGTACGACTTGGAAGACGAACGCGGCGTACCGATTTCGAGCGGCGTCCCGCCGATCGTTACGTACGCGGGGATCGCGGGCGTGATCTTGATCTTCATCATCGCCGGGCTCGTGCTCGCGGTGTCGGGCTACGGCCACATCTGGCCGTCCGAAAACGCGACCAACCTCAAGCTTTAGACTATTTCTTCTTTGCGGCCGTGGATGCCCACGCCGAACGTCGCGATCCTCGTGGGCAGCACGCCGGTGGGGCGGCCGTCGATGTGGTGGACGCCGCCGTACTCGCTGAACTCGCAGAGGGCGGGGCGCATGTGGTCGGGGAGCTCGATTTCGCCGAGCGTCGGCCACTCGCATGCGATCGTCTCGTCCTCGGTCAGCACCGCGACGTAGCCGTTCGTGTCATCCGCGGAGCGGGCGTCGCGGCGGCGATAGCGGATGTAACCGTCCACGACGTAGATCGGTCGCAGCGTGTGGGCCAGCGCGCGGGCCGGGGCGAGCAGCACCCATAGCGCCCATACCGCGCAAGCGACGACCCCGAACGCGAACACGGGCGCGATCACGATGATGTCCGGTTCCACAATGCCGCCTGAGATGCGAGGAGCGAAGAACACGCCGACCGTGATGGCCGCGAAGACCATGCCGCAGAGCAGCGGTTCGACCGCGATGCTGAGCCGCCCGAAGAATCCCGTCAGCACGACGCGGCGCTCCGCGCGCGTCCACGGACGGCGGATGAGCGTCTTCGCGCGATCCTCGGCGCTGAGCCGGCTGGGCCGTACGCCGTGGATGATCTTCGTCGCATCGACCATGCTGCTGTTGTTGTTCCCCGGGTACGCCTGCGCTGCGCCGCGCCTATCCAGCGTGGCTTTGCCACGCCTCCATGGCGTCGTCTTGGCCGTGACGCCGAACACCGGGCAGGCGATCGTGCGCCACGATGCCTTCGGTTCGATGCCCGCCATGACGATGCCGTTTCGCATCGTTCCGCGGGCGCGAGCCGCGCAACTGCAACCCGGGGCGACGATCGACGCGAACGTCGACACGACGAGCGAGCCTTGGACGCTCACCAACGTCACCAGCACGTCCGCGCAGCGGCTCACCGAGGACCTGACGCCCCTGCGTCGCGTCACGCGCCTGAACCTGGGCGACACCGTCCCCGACACGCCGTTCCTCGACCAGACCGGCAATCCGTTTCGCTTCTCGCAGCTGCGCGGCCGCGACGTCGTCTTGTCGTTCATTTACACGCGCTGCGCGGACGCGCGCATGTGCCCCCTCATCAGCGGCAAGTTCGGACAGCTCCAGCGGTCGATGGGCGACCGCAGCCTCCACCTCGTCGAGGTCACGCTCGATCCGGCGTTCGACCGGCCGCCGGTGCTCGCGCGCTACGCGCATGCGTACGGCGCCGACCCTGCGCGTTGGAGCCTCGTCGTGGGCGACGCGGAGCCGACGCTGAACTTCGCGGCGCAGTTCGGCATCACGGCGTTTCCCGATCCGGACAGCGGCATCATTCACGCGGAGAACACGGTGATCGTCGATCGCCAAGGGCGCATCGTGTCGATGAATCACGAAGCGGACTGGCTGCCCGCGGGCGTCCTCGCCGACATCGATGCGCATAACGGTCTCGCCAGCAACCCGCTGCAGCGGCTGAACCTCTGGCTGTCGTCGACGGCGGTGGCGGTATGCGGCAACAGCGTCGCGGGCTTCAGCGGATTGCAAGACCTCGCGGTGGTGCTGGTGATCCTCGGCGCGCTCGCGTACCTGGTCTACCGCGTGGCGCGCAAGATCTTTCTCGAAAGCACGTAGCCTCCGGCAGGCGTCAGCAGCCTGATGTCGCCGCGATGCTGTGGTCCTGCGCGACGCCCTCGTCGCGCAGGATCGCTTCGTTGAGCACGTCCAGCTTTTGGGCGAGGAACTTGTAGTGGCGGTCGTACTCCGGGTCCGGCGACGGCGTCGGGCGCAGCGGGCGCGGCGTCGGCGTGCCCAGCATGGTCGTGCCGCGCTGCTGCACCGGCGGGCTGAGCGCGTCGTCGTTGATGATCTCTTTCATCTGCAACGCGTCGTCCCGGTTACGCATGATCAGAATGTCGCGCTGGACTTCGACTGCCGCTTTCTGCTGGCGGTAGATCGCACCGCCGAGCGCGTCGGCGAACGTCTTGAGCTCTTCCTTGCGCTTGGGATCCGGCGAGTTCACCGCGTACTCGCGCAGCCGTTTCACTTCCGCGTCGCCGGCTTTGGCAGCTTTGGCGATGGCTTCGGCCTGGCGCAGCATCCGCTCGAGCGTGTTGCGGCGCTGGATGAAGTTGAGCTTGTCGAAATCCGTGCCGCGCAGGTTCGTGGCAATGACGGACAGCGTGCGATCGTTTTCCAGCGCGTCCGTGATGGCGCCGTTCGCGTGCGCCACGATCGGGACACATGCGGGCAGCGCGCGAACGCGGCCGATCTCCGTGAGCGGCGTCGGACGAGCCGCGCTGCTCGGGCCGGGCGTGGGGTCGGCGGCAAGCGCCACGATGATCGGCAGGAGCAGAAACATGACGAGCACCCACGAAAGTGGAAGAGGGTGCGCCTTCCCTTACCGGCGCGCGGTGTCCTCGCGTTCGGCGCGGCGCGAGGCAAGCGCGCCGGTGAGCAGCGTCGCGGCAACCGCGACGGCGGCGAACACGAGGTATGCGATGCGATAGCCCGACACCGCATCACCGTGCGAGCTCGCAACGCCGCCGCCTAGCGAACCGCCGACGATCTGACCCATGATGAGAAATACCGAGAGCAGCCCGACCGCGCTCGCGCGCTGTTCCGGCCCGACGTGGCTCGTGACGATGTAGCGCGTCGGCGCGCCGAGCAGCGCGCCGAACCCGGTGCCCGCGACGACCATTGCGAGCAGCGCGAGCCGCAGGTCGCCAAAGCCGAGTGCGAAGATGAGCAGCCCGAGCGCCGTCAGCACCGTGCCCGCGGTGAGCACCGCGCGGCTGCCGAACGCGTCGAGCGCACGGCCAGCCAGCGGAATGACGGCGACGAAGCAGAACGCGCCGAGCGCCGCGACCGCGCCCGCCGCGGCGTACGTGAGGTGTTCCGCGGCGACGAGCGCGGCGGGGATGAAGAAGAGCGCGCCTTCGAGCACGCCGATGAGAATTTCGAGCGCGTACGTCACGAGCAGTTGGCGGTCGCGAAAAAACGCCGGCGGGATCACGGGCTGCGCCGCGCGCCGCTCGGCGAGCGCGAAAAGCGCGAACGCGATGACGCCCGCTGCGAGGATTGCCCAGGCGAGCGTTGCGTTGACCACGCCGCCGATTGCATAGAGGCGCGTGAGCAGGCTCATCGTGGCGAGCAGACCGATCGCGAGCGTCACGATACCCGCCACGTCGAGCGGCCCGCGCGCGTTCACCGCGACCGACGGCACGTGCGTGCGCGCCATGATGACGACCACCACGGCGAGCGGCACGTTGAGCGCGAACACCCAATGCCAGGAGATGTAGTGCGTGATCAGCCCGCCGAGCGTCGGGCCGATCACGGCCGCGAGCCCCCACGTCGCCGCGACCAGGCCGAGCGCCGCACCGCGCCGTTCCGGTGCGACGCGGTCGCCGATCGCGGCCGTCGCGACGGGAAATATTCCGCCCGCGCCGGCTGCCTGAACAGCGCGCGCGAGCAAGAAGATCGCGAACGTCGGCGCGGCGATCGCGAGGACGCTCCCGAGCGCGAACACGCTGACGCACGCGATGTACACCGGCCGGCGGCCGTAGCGGTCGGCGAGCTTCGTCGCGATCGGAATCGACACGACGTTCGCGAGCAAATACAGCGTGAACACCCAGGCGAGATCGCGCGGGCCCACGCCGAACGCCGCGCCGAGTGCGGGCAGCGCGGGCGAGAGCACGCCCAGATCGAGCGCGCCCGCGAACACGCCGAGGCCCAGCGTGACGAGCAGCGGCGCGGCGCTGCGGTCGATGCGGCGGCTCAGATGGGGTGCGGTAACGGGATCACGCGGTCCAGCACCATCGCCGCGCACATGAGCGCCAGGTACAGCAGCGAGTATTTGAACAGTACGCGCGCATAGCGCTGCGTCGACACGCCGCCGACCTTCCAGGCGTCCCACAAGAACACGGCGCCCAGGATGAGCGCGCACCCGCCGTAGCACGGGCCGAGCACGTGCAGCGGAAAAAACGCGAGCGACACGCCGACGAGCACCAGCGAGTACACCATGATCTCGCGCTTGGTGCGCGGGATCCCCTTGACGTTGGGCAGCATCGGAATGCCCGCTTTGTCGTAGTCGATGTTTGTCATCAGCGAAAGCGCCCAGAAATGCGGCGGCGTCCACAAGAAGATCACCGCGAACAGCGCGAACGCGGGCGAGCCCAAATGTCCGGTCACCGCGGCCCAGCCGACCAGCGGCGGTACCGCGCCGGCGGCGCCGCCGATGACGATGTTCAGCGGCGTGACGCGCTTGAGCCACATCGTGTAGATAACGACGTAGTAAGCGTTCCCCGCCAGGGACAGCCACGCCGCGAGCGGGTTGACCAGGGCGTACAGGAGCGCGAACGCCGTGATCTGCGCGGCGGCGGCGAACACGAGCGCGTCGCGCGGCGAGATCGCGCCGCGCGCGACGGGCCGGAACTTCGTGCGCGTCATGAGACGGTCGATGTCGCGGTCCCACACGCAGTTGAGCGCGCCGGCCGACGCGGCCGACAGCGCGCCGCCGGCGAGCGTCCACAGCACCAGCAGCAGCGGCGGGATGCCGCGCGCCGCCATCACCATCGCCGCGAGCGTCGTGACGAGCAGCAGGTAGATGATGCGCGGCTTGGTGAGCTCGTAGTAGTCCTTGAGCACGCCGAGTGCGCCCGCGTTCGCGCCGCGAAGCGGCGGAACTCCGTCGAGGCGCGACAGCGTGGAACTCACCGCGCGGACCCTTCGGCTTGCGTCAGCGTGAGCTTGTCGAACACGGCGTTCGCGACGGGGACGGTGCCGTCGATCGCGGCGAACACGAGCGACGCGGTGAACGCGAGGAACGTCGCGACCGCGTTCGCCGCGTGCGCTTCGCGCAGCAGCGTCGGCAGCAGCCACGCGACGTTCGCGAACCCGAGCATGATCTGCAGCACGACGAGCGCGAACGCGAACATGACGGCGACGCGCACGCGCGGCGTCGCGCCGAGCGCCGCGCCGTACGCCGCGATCGTCGCGAGCGCGAAGAACGCGGCGCCGAGCAG
>JAXDMA010000135.1:0-12944 GCA_034666305.1 Vulcanimicrobiota bacterium | reverse complement strand
CCGATGCGCTTGCTTTCGCCGTCGAGCGCGACGGGTGCGGCCGTGCGCGACACCGTCGTCCCCTGCGTCACGCCGCGAAAGCCGCGCGTGTTCGCGAGCGCCCACGACACCAGCGAGTCGCGCACGCGCGAGCCGTCGGAGTTCGCGATGCGCACGTCGGCCGCGCGCACGGCGAGCTCCATCGCGAGCGCCTCATCGATCTTCTCTTCGTCGGAACGCGCGCCGGCGTCGGGCTCGACGGTGCCGAGGTCGTGGTCGCACACACCGTCGGCGGCGACTGGGTCCGCCAGCCCCGCGTGCGGATCTTCGCCGACGAATGCGGCCGACGCGACGACGCGTTGCGCGAGCGCCGCGACGCCGTCGCGCGAAAGATCGGTCGTCGCCAGCGTTGCGTAGCGCTTCCCGACGAACGCGCGGACGTGCATCGAGCGCCCGCGCGAACGCTCGAGCTTGGTCACCTCGCGTTCGCGCGCCTCGCACGCAAAGCGATCGGCGATCTCGACGATCGCGTTCGCGTCGGTCGCGCCCGCCGCCGAGATCAGTGCGATCGCCGTGTCCGCCAGCGCCAGCGCCTCGTCGCGCGGATCAGCCACGCCCCGTCCCTCCGACCGTGCATGACGACAGCTTGACCGTGGGGATGCCCACGCCGACCGGAACGCGTTGCCCGCCCTTCCCGCACGTGTACGAACGGTTCGCAAGCCGCCCGTCGTGGCCGACCATCGTCACTTTGGTCATCGCGTCGGGACCGTTGCCCACGAGCGTCGCGCCGCGCACCGGCGCCGTGATCTTGCCGTGCTCGATCAAATAGCCTTCGGCGATCATGAACACGAAGTCGCCCTTGCTGATCTCCACCTGGCCGCCGCTGAACGACGTCGCGTACAATCCGCGATCGATCGAGGCGATGATCTCATCCGGCGCCGACGTACCCGACGGCATGAACGTGTTGCACATGCGCGGCTGCGGCAGCACGCGATAGGACTCGCGCCGCCCGCTGCCCGTCGACGCCACGCCCATCAGCCGCGCGTTCAAACGGTCCTGCATGTAGCCGCGCAAGATGCCGTTCTCGACGAGCACTTTGTGCTGTCCGGGAATCCCCTCGTCGTCGACCGCGACGCTGCCGCGCTCGCCGTGCAAGTCGCCGTCGTCGAAAATCGTTACGAGATCGCTCGCGACCCGCTCGCCGACGCGTCCGGTGTAGAGCGACGTGCCCTTGCGGTTGAAATCTGCTTCCAGGCCGTGCCCCACCGCCTCGTGCAGCAGCACGCCGCCGCCGCCCGCGCCGATGACGACGGGCAGTTCGCCGGACGGCGCCTCGCGCGCGCCGAGCTTGATCGTGGCGATGCGCGCCGACTCGCGCGCCAGCGCCTCGGGCGTCGTCTCGTCGAACACGTCGATGCTCGTGCGGCCGCCGTCGCCGACGTAGCCGTTCTCGCGCTGCGCGCCCTCGCGCGCGATGACCTGGACGCCGAGCGCGACCAGCGGCCGCCGGTCGGTCACGATCCGCCCGTCGCTCGACGCGATCTGCACGTACTGCAATTCGTCGGTGATGGACGCGTTCACCGACACGATCCGTGAATCGAACGCGCGCGCGGCGCCGTCTGCGCGGGCGAGCAGATCGACGTATCGCGCGGAATCCGCCGGCTCGTCCGCGTGCGCGTCGTACAAATCCGGCGCGGACGCCGCGGCCAACTCGACGACGACGTCCTGCTCGCGCCCGTCGCGCGCGATGAGCGAAGCCGCCTCCGCCGCACGCAGGAGCGCGCGTTCGTCGAGATCCTCTGAATACGCATACCCGGCGCGCTGTCCCACGACGACGCGTACGCCGGCCCCGCGAATGACGGTGCACGACGCCTCGTGGATGCGGCCGTCCTGCAGGCGAAACGCCTGCGTAAGGCGGTTCTCGAAAAACACGTCCGCGAAGTCGCCGCCCCGCCGGAGTGCTCGCGAGAGAACGCGGGCGAGCAGCGCGGGGTCGAGGGCGGTCAGCACGATTCTGATAAAGTCTTCTTTCTCGGGCGATTCCCCTCGCCACGATGCCCGAGAACGGGGACTCGTTCAGAGGCGCCTCAGCACGGGATCGTGCGTTCGATGCAGAACGCACTCATCATGCTCGGACGTACCGCCGTCATCGCATCCCTTATCGCGGTCGCAAGCTGTTCGCCCGCGAACGGACGCGACGCCACCGCGTGCGATGCGGTCCACCTGACCGCGGCCGCGGAGTCGCGTTGCGCGGCGGATGCGCAGCGTACGGAAACCCGCGCCGACCACACGGCGGGGCTCGAGCATGCCGAGGCTCTGGCGCGCGCCGCCTCCGAATGGCGTAAATCGGCGAGCGGCCGCGGCGTGCTCACGCCCGAAGCGCGGCGCAGGCTCGCGCACGCGATGGTCCTCGATGAGCGCGTCCAAGACGATCCGGGCGCGCCGGCCGCGCTGCGCGCGCAAGCCAAACGCGACGAAGAGCTCGCACGAACCGCGCTGCTGCGCACGCGCTAACTTCGCGCGAGCAGGTCGAGCGCGCGATCGATCCCGATCTCGACCGGCCCGTCGTCCGCGCGGCGGTCGTTGACGATGATCGCGAACGCGACGCGTCCGTGCCGAGCCGTTTGCACGTACCCGGTGAGCGCGTTGACGTGCGCGATGTGTCCGCTCTTCGCGCGCGCGCGCCCGCGCGCCGACGTGACGTGCCGCCACCGTACGGTCCCTTCGATCCCGACGCGCGGCAGCGCGCCGACGAACAGCGCGCCGCCCGGTTCGACCGCGGCCCGCGCCATCAGCATCGCGAGCGTCAGCGGCGCGACGCGGTCGGACGCCGCGAGCCCGCTCCCGTCGACGATGCGCAGCCCGTCCTGCGGAACGCCGCCGCGCGCGAGGATCGCTCGCTCGACGAGCGCGCCGTTGGCCTCGGTGCCCGTGCCGCGCGTCGCTCCGATCGCGCGCAGGAGCTGCTCGGCGAAATGGTTGTTGGACTCGATCATCATCTCGTGCACGATGTCGCGCAGCTTCGGCGAGCGATGCCGCCAAAGAACGTACGGCGCGACCGGGGCGATGCCCGCGCGCACGCCGCCGTCCACGCCGACGCCGCGCTCGCGCAGCATCGTGCGCGTCACGTCGGCGGCATACCGCGGCAGATCGGTCACCGGACGCCAGAACGATTGCTCGGCGCCGGCGGCGACGCGGCCGCTGAACGTGAAATCGTTGCGCACCGTGTCGCGCTGGATCGTGAGCAGCGTCGCATACGACGTGATCACGCCGCCGCGGACGCGCACGACGCTCGACGGCGGCAACACGCGGATGCGTGCGGGAATGCCGGGGCTCGTTGGGACCAGATGAAACTCCACCGTGCCCTGATCCAGCGACAGCGCGCTCGTGCCGGCGGCGTAGCCGTACTGCAGGTCGTCCGCCTCCCACGCGCGGTTTTGCTCGTCGCCGGCGAACAGCGTCGCGTCGGCAACGATCGCACCGCTGATGTCGCGCACGCCCGCGCGCGCCACCGCGGCGACGCCGCCGCGCAGATCGTCCCGCGTGAACAGCGGATCGCCCGAACCGACCAGATACACGTCGCCGCGAATTTTTCCGTCCGCCGGATCGTCGACGGACTCCAGCGTGGTCGCGAACCGGAAGTCCGGACCGAGCGTCTGCAACGCGGCCGCGCCGACGAGCACTTTGAACGTGGACGCCGGCGTCATGGGCGTACGCTCGCGGCGCATGAACAGCGGCCGGCCGCCGGCGTCGACGACGGCGATCCCGCTCGTCGCGAGCGCCGACGCGCCCAACGCGGCGCGCAACTGCGCTTGCAGCGCGCCCAGCTCGCCGGCGGTCCACCCTGGCGCGCTCGGCGCTGCCGAAAGCGGCGTCGGGCCCGCCGGCGCGTGCGTCTGCGGCGCAGCACCGCCGCATGCGGAACAGGCCGCGAGCATCAACGCGCCGGCGGCACATCGGACCCGGCGGTTCATGCCGTGCCGAGCGGGTCCAGACCGTCGAGCCGCTCGTGCAGCGCGCGCGATTCGGCACGCAGGCGGTCCACCTCGTCGCGCAAGCGCGACAGCTCCGCCGGCTTCGACTGGGCTTCGCGCACGCGGATCGCGGCCTCGGCGGCGTGGCGCCGCATCCGGCCGTCGCGTTCCCCATGCGCGAGGCGGTCGAGCGTCGGCAGCAGCCGCGCATCCGCGACGCGCTCCGCCGCCGTGCAGGCCGACAGGCGCACGAAGTAATCCGCGTCGTCGAGCGCGCGGTTCACGACGTCGACCGTTTCCGTGCGGACCGCATCGACGAGCACGCCCAAGTCCGCCGCCGCGGTCACCGCCGCACGCCGCAGCGCCTGGTGCCGGGCCGGGTCGAACGCGGCGAGCAACGCAGGAAGCGCGCGCGCGTCGGCGAGCGCGCCGAGACCGCGCACCGCGCCCGCCGCGATCGTCTCGTTCCACGACGGCACGCCGGCCGCCGCGACGAGCGCGTCGAACGCGCGGTCGTCGCGCGTCTTGCCCAGCGCGTGCAGCGCGTCCGCAACCACGAAGTACGACGGATCGTCGCGCAGTCCGAGCAGCGCGCCGGCAACATCGGCATCGCGCCAAGCACCGAGCGCCTTCGCGACCGCACGCCGTACTTTTGGGTGCGGATGCGACGTGTTGGCGAGCAGCGCGGCCCGCGCCGACGGCGCGCGCGAATCGCCGAGCGCGGCCGCGACCTCGACGCCCACGCCGTAGAACGGGTCGTGCGCGAGCGCGGCGGCGAGCGCTTCGCGCGCGGCGCGGCGGTCGTCTTTTGCGAGCGCCTTCGCCGCGCGGATGCGCGCCGCCGGCGACGGGTCTGCGCGCAGGCCGGCGACGTGCGCGTCCGTTCCCAGCGACCACGTCCAGGCCGCGAGCAGCCACGCCCCCGGATCGACGCGCACCAGCGCGGGCTCGCGCGCAAGCGGGATCGCGAACGCGTGCGGCGCGCGGTCGACGCGCAGTCGCACGCGCGTCTCGCCGGGCAGCGGACCGGGTCCGAAATCGGTGCCGATCGACGGCGGCGCGTCCGCGACGAAGCCGATCTCGACGTCGAACGCGTAGGCGGGGTTGTCGTCGTCGACCGTCTGCTGCTGCGCGACGGTGATCAGCGCGGTCTGGCGCTCGGCGTCCCACCGATAGCTCACTTCGAGCTCCGGGTGCCCGCTGCGCTCGACCCACTGCGCGAAGAAACGCCGCGTGTTGCGGCCGGTCTCCGTCTCGATCGCGCGGATCAGATCGATCGTCTCGACGTTGCGGCCCGCGTTGTCGGAGACGTAGCGCTCGAACACGCGCTTCATGCGATCCCAGCCGAGCTCTCCGCGCAGCATGTGCAGCACGGCGCCGCCCTTCTCATACAGGTGGCGGTCGAACAACTCGCCGGGATCCCGGTACAGGTTGCACACGATCGGTCTGCGGTAACGCTCGCCGTCTTCTTCGAAGTAGCGCTGCACGATCGTGTAGACGTCGTACGAGTACTCGTCCCAACCGAGATGCGCCTCGAGCCACACCGACTCGAAGTACGTCGCGAACCCTTCGTTCAGCCACGCTTGCGACCAGTCGCGGCACGTCACGAGGTCGCCGAACCACTGGTGCGCCAATTCGTGGGACGCCAGGTAGTCGGCCGAGTAGTCGAGGTGCGCGCGCTCGTCGTGCAGCACGCGATCGGTCTGCGTCGTCGCGGTCGTATTCTCCATCCCGCCGAACAGAAAGTCGGTCACCGCGATCTGCGAATAGCGCGCGTACGGATACGGAACGCCGATCGTTCGCTCGAACACGTCGATCATGAGCGGTGTGTTGCCGAACGCGCGCTCGCCGTCGGCTTCGCGCCCCGGCAGCGTGTAGAACGCGACCGGCAGGCGGTCATGCTGCTGCGCGATCTCGCTGAACGGTCCGGCGACCATCGTCACGAGATACACGGAGTGCGGGATCGCCTGCTCGTAACGAAACGTCGTTTCATCCGCCGTCTCGACGCGCTCCGCTAGGGCGCCGTTGCTCAGCGCGAAGTGGCCCTTCGGCACGGTGATGGACGCCGACGTCGTCTGTTTCTCGGCCGGATGGTCGAAGCACGGGAACCAGAACTTCGCGTCGGAGTCCTGACACTGCGTCCACACGTGCTTCGGCCCGTGATCGACGAAATACAGGCCGCGCCGCGGATCCTCCACGCTGTACCGCACGGCAAACGTATACTCGTCGCCGCGGCGCAGCGGCGGATCGATCGAGATCTCCAATTTTTCCGCGGTCACGCGGTACGCCGGCGCCTTGTGCGGCGCCCCGACGCTCCTGTGCACGACGTCGGTGACGCGGAGGTCCACGGCGTCGAGTGCGAGCAGCGCGACGTCGTCCTCGATCGCGCGCACCGTGGTGACGCACGTCGCGTCGAGGCGTTTTTTCTCCAAGTCCGGCCGCAGGTCCAAATGGATGTGCAGCACGTCGACGACCTTGTCGGGCCCGTACTGCAAGCGCGCACCCGGCAGCGCGAAAGGACGGTGATCGCTCAAATACCAGCTCCATCGGTAAAGGTGGTTTCTTCGCAGCACAGCGGGTGCGCGAACGCCATCGACTCGAGCAGCGCCAGCCACTCGGCGTCGGCGACCGCGTCGCGCAGCCGCCGCGCGGGCCGCGACGCGCGCAGCGCATCCTCAGCCCGGATCCGAAATCCGAAACGGCGGTTGGCCAGCATTCGCTCGAACGCGGGATGACCGTACTCGATCAAGCCGACGTCGCGATGAAGCTCCCATCGCTGGATTGCGCCGGCCGGCGCGACGAAGGCGAAATGCGTGCAGAACTTCAGGTACGACTCCCATTTTCCGTCGGCGAGAAAGTCCGCGCGCGACGACTTGACCTCGTAGATCCGCACTTGGCGCGTGTAGCGGCCCAGCCCGATCACGTCGAACCGGCAGCCCGATCCGTTCGGCGAGAACTCCGTTGCGACATACGGATACCCCAACCTCCGCATTCTCTCGCAGGCGAGCGAGCGGAGTTCCGCCGTGGTCGTGCGCTTGCCCGCCGTTGCCGTGAGCGGGATGTAGTCGATCACGACTTCGCGGTACGCGCGGCGCCTGGGTCTTCCCAGCGCAGGATCCGGATCGCATTGGGCCGCGGATCATCGCACCAGGTCAAGAAGTACGTGCGGGCCGGCACCGTGTGTCCCGTGGGATCGGTGTACGAGTATTCGAGGCTCGGTCCGGGCTTGACGTTGCCGCACGCCATCGCGAGCCGCCGCACGAAGTCCGCGCGTCCCTTGTCCTTCGGGTGCCCCGGCCGCGGCACGAGCGCCTCCTTGTCGACGAAGAGGATGCGTTTCGGCTGCATCGCGGCATCGTACCAATGCCGCGACTCCTGGCCTTGCCAGGTGTACCCGATGACCACCGGCGGGATACCGGCTTCAAAATCCATCTGCGACGAAAAACCGTACCCGTCGGTAACGACGACGGCATCGTTTGCGCTGGCCATTCGCCGAACGTCTTGAGCCAGCGGCCAGTACGTGAAGATTTCGAACGGTCCGGTGTTGCTCAAGGTCGAGCCCGTGCGCAGAAACTGGGTGTAGAGCTGCCCCGGAAACACCGCGGCCGCAAACAAGAACGGGATCAGAACGGCCGCGGGGACGCCTCCGGCAGTGGCCCACAGCACGCGCGCGCGGTGCGAGAGATCCTCGAACGCGACGCCCATTCCGACGGCGAGCGACACGTAGGGTCCGAAAAACCAATGCAGCTCGATCCGCTCGTGAAAATTCAAGAAGATCAGCAGCGCGCTGAGCGGGATCGACGTCCAAGCGATCAGCGCGTTGCGCGGCCGAATCAGCACGAACAGCGCGGCGATCCACAAGCCGGGCGAGTACGCGCCGGCATTCGCGAGGAGATACGTGAACGGCCGATACGTCGAGGGCTCGGCGGTGTGGCGCTGCTGCAGCGCGAAGATGAAGCTGATCCAATGGTGCTCGGCGTTCCACAGCACGAACGGCGCGTACAGCACCGCGGCGACGCCGAACGACAGGCCCAGCCCCTCGCGCCACAGCGAGCGGCGCCGCGCCGGCCCGAGCGCCCACGCGATGATCCCGGCGACGAGCGCGAACGCGAACATCTTCGCAAGCAGCGCGAACGCGATCGCGATTCCGAGCAGCACGTAGTCGCGGCGCGCGTGCGTCTGCGACGCGCGCACCATGAGATACAGGCACACCGCCCAACCCGCCATCAGCGGACCGTCGGGCGTCGCCAAGACGAAGCCGACGGAAAGCATCGGCGTGAGCGTCATCGCGAGCGCCGTCACCATCCCCGCGCGCTCGTTCCCGGTGATGCGCTTCGCGGTCGCCGCCGCGGCGAGCGTCGCGACGACGCCGCACAGCAGGAAGCCGATCCGAATCCAGAACGGGTTCGCCGTCACCCAATCAAACGGAAAGATCAGGTAGGCGACCATCGGCGGATGGTCGGCATAGCCGAGCGCGAGGTGCTTGGCCCACTCCCAATAGTACGCCTCGTCGCCGGTGAGCGGCACCTTCCACGCGGCAAAGCCGCGCAGCAGGGTGACCGACGCGACGATGACCCAGGTCGCGTACTTCACTCGTGCGGCTCCGCAAGACCACCGTTGACCCCGAGCACCATCCCGTTCAAGAACCCGTTCTCGTCCGCCGTCGCGAAACGCACCGCGGCCGCGACGTCTTCCCACGACCCCGCATGCCCGGTCGGGTTGTTCGCCGCGACGGCGCGCGCTGCTGCACGGCCGGCTTCTTTGTCGCGGATGTCGCCGGGCTCGATCACGTTGACCGAGATCCCGTTCGCCGCTTCCTCGAGCGCGAGCACGCGCGCGAACGTCACCACCGCCGCCTTGGCCGCCCCGTACAGTGCCATCCCGCGGGCCGGATGCGTCGTGGACGAGCCGTTCATGCCGAAGAACACGAGCCGGCCGTAGCGGCGCTCGCGCATCCCCGGCAGCACCGCGAACGCGAGCGCCACGGCGGAACCGAGGTTCGCCTCGGTCATCGCGCGGTAGTCGCCGGGCGTGCAGCGCGCGAAGCGCTTCACGACGATCGGACCGACGGCGTGCACGAGCACGTCGATGGGGCCGCGTCCGGCCTCGGCCGCGTGGACGGTCTCCGCGGCGGCCCCGGAATCGCTGAAGTCGGCCGGGATGGCCAATGCGCCGGGATCGTGCGGCCGTATGAGCGCCAACGTGGCGTCGGGCGCCGTGCCGCCCGGCCTGTAGGTAAACGAAATGCGCTCGCCGTCAACGGCGAACGCGCGCGCGATGCCCTTGGCAAGGCCGGCCGCCGCCCCCGTGATCAGGACGTGGCGCGAGGACCGCTTGCCGGACCCTTCGATCTGCGCGGGCACCGCGAACCGGTGAGACACGACACCCGCCGTGCCCTTCCGATCGTGGTTATTGGATGTTCAGGGTTTCCTGGACCGGGGTACCGCTCGCGCCCGAATTCGGGTCGGTGGCGGTGATCGTCAGGACCAACTGGGTGCCTGACGGTGCGTTGATGTTGACCTGCTGCGAGAACCGGCCGTTCGCGTCGGCAATGACCGTCCCGCTGGCCGTATTGCTCTGGTTGCCGCCCGCGCCGAGCAGGGCTCCGATGAGACCGCCGACGGTGTTCGCGCGAGCCGCGCTCGTGCCGACTTGGATCGTGACGCGCGCTCCGGGCGACGTGCGCCCCGAGACGATGAACTGCTGTCCGACGGTCGCACCGTTCGCCGGCTGAACGTTCACGATCTGACCCGCCGACGCGGTCGACGTACCGGACGTGAATGCCCACGTGCGCTGGAACGGACTGCCGTTGCTGTCGGTACCCGACACGCGCACGCGATGCGCGCCCGGCGTGAGCGGGCCGTTGGGCACGTAGAGGAAGCCGCGCGGCGACCGCGTCGACTCGTTGGTGATGTCGGTCGCGTCGAGCATGACGCGCACCGAACTCGGGTCGACGGTCCCGCCGGCGAATGTCGCGCCGATCGTGGGCCGTCGCGAGGTTACCGTGGCGCCGCGGCCAGGCTGCTCGTTGATGAGCGTGATCGCGCCGCCGCCGCCTTGATTGTTCGCAGCCGGCACAGGCGTGATCGTTTGATTGGCCGGATTCTGCGCGGCAGGCGCGCCGCTGGCCGAAAGCGCGACTACGCGATTGGTGCCGTCGTAGTTCACGGTCGCACCGAGCGCTTGCGAGACGAAGCGCAGCGGAACGTAGGTGGACGCGCCGATGATGAACGGCGCGACGTCGAGCGACTGCTGCTGTCCGTCGACCGTCGCTTGCTGCGACCCGACCTTCAGCGAGACGTTATGGCCGCGACCGGTCGCATTGATCACACCCCCCTGATAGACGACCGACGCGCCGAGGTTTTCGAAAACCCCGCGCAGCGGGACGAACACACGGCCCGCGCGCTCCGTGGGCGCGGGATTCAGGTTGAGCGGGTTGCCGTTCAGCGTAACCGAGACTGGCCCGGCCGCGAGTGCTGGAACCGCGACGGCCGCGGTGAGGAGGGCTGCCGCCGCAAGCGCGGACAGGCTTCGCGAGGTGGATGATGTCATCGAGTACGAGGACCTCCGGAAGAGCATGATGCCGAAGCTCCCCTTACCCGTTCTCAGCGATTTCTCAGACTGCCAAGGTCGTTTTCGAACCCGGCCGTCCTCTCGCTGCCGTGGCGCAGCGAGCGCTCAGTCGCCCATGGCACCGGCCGCCACGCGCGGCTGCGGCGGCGGGCTGAACTCGTCGTCTTCGTGCTCGTGATGAAGAGCGCGCTTATCCGCGCGCATCTCGAGCCAGGTCACGACCCAGCTGTACACGACCGGAACGAGGAATAGCGTGAGGACCAGCGAGCTCAGCAAACCGCCGATCAGCACGGTGCCCATCGAGCGCCGGAACTCGGCGCCTTCCGCGAGCCCGAGCGAGAGCGGCAGCATGCCGAACACCATCGCGGCGGTGGTCATGACGATCGGCCGCAGACGCGTGCCGGCCGCGGCGCGCATCGCATCGACGGCGCGCATCCCCCGCTTGCGCATCGTGTTGGCGTAGTCGACGAGCAGGATGCCGTTCTTCGCGACGAGGCCGAACAGCATGATGATCCCGATCATCGAGAAGAGGTTGAGCGACTGGTGCGTCACGGCCAGCATGAACAGCGCGCCGACGAGTGCGACCGGGACCGACAGCATGATGACGGCGGGCGTGAAGAACGAACCGTACAAGATCACCATGAGCACGTAGACCAGCGCGAACGACGTGAGCAGCGCGATGCTCATGCTCGAGATCGTCTCGCCGAGGAACTGCGAATCGCCGCTCGCGCGCAGCGCCACGCCGTTGGGGAAGAACCCGGGCGTGGACGTCGCCGCGTTGAGCTTGTTCACGACCGGGCCGAGCGTGGTGACGCCGGGATCGATGCCGCCCGAGACGTGCGCGACGCGCTGTTTGTCGAGGCGTTCGATCTTCGTCGGCGCCTTGACGTACGAGAACGTCGCGACGTCGCCGAGGTGGTACATCGACCCGTCGTTCGCGCGAATCGCGATGTTGCGGACTTGCTCGATGCGGCTGCGGTACTGCGCCGGCAACTGCACGCGCACGTCCACCAGCCCGGTTACGGTGCGCACGCGCGTCGCGACCGCGCCGCCGATGGCGATGCGCGCCGCTGTTCCGGCACTGCCGGGGTTGACGCCGAGCGCCGCGCACTTCGCGCGATCGATCAAGACGTCGAGCCGCGTCGCGGCGAGCTCGGCGCCCGTCTGCACGTTGACCGTGCCGGGCAGCGACCGGACGTACGCGGCGAGCTTGTTCGCGGCGGCGTCGATCACGTCTTCGGGTCCCGAGAGCGTGTAGTTGATCGGGTCGCCGCCGCCTCCGCCGCCGCCCTCACCGGCCACGGTGAACAGCGCGCCCGGCGCGATCGCCGACAGCTTGCGGATGTCCCGCACGGCGCGGTTCGTCTCTTTACGGCGGTCCTTGTTCATCTCGGCGTACATGCGCGCGACGTTGCCGCCGATCGTGGAACCGAAGCCCGACGGCTTGACGCCCGTGGTCGTGATGACTTTTTCGATCCCGTCGACATTCGCGATCGACGCTTCGAGCCGGTCGACGGTCGCCTGCGTGGTCTTGAGCGGCGTTCCCGTCGGGAACGACAGGGTCATCCGGATCGAACCGGTGTCCGAGTTCGGAATGAACTCGGTGTCGATGCCGCGACCTGCGACCATCAGCAGCACCATCACTCCGGCGATGCCGCCGACGATCCCGACGACGCTCAGGCTCGCGCGGCGGCTGACCGCGGGACGCCGGACCATCAACGACGCGAAGAACGCAACGGTCAGCGCCAGCGCGACCGTAATGCCTGCGATGCCGGCGACCTTGAGGAACACCGGCGTGCCCAGGATCGCGACGACGATGCTCACGATCGCGATCACGGCCGTGGCTCCGGCGACGCCGAGCGCCCAGCGGAACACACGGCGGGCATCGCCGCCGATGCGCGTGCCCAGCGCGTAGAGGAGACGCCCGAACAGCATCCACACGACCGTGATGACGATCGCGATTAGGTCGATGCCGAGCGCGACGGGGAACGCCGACGCGGGCAACATGATCGCGTTGATCAGGAGCAGGAGGCAAATGAACACCACCATCCAGCGGTGACGGATGATGTAGCTGAAGGCGACGTCGCGATACCACAGGGTGAAGCGGTCGAACGCGATCTGGAACCACGCGAGCGCTCGCGGCGGCGCGGTGCTGCGCTTCTTCACCGACCAGCGCGCCGCCAGCATCGGCGTGAGCGTGAACGACACGAGCAGCGAGAACAGCGTCGCGACGACGACGACGATGCCGAACTCGACCATGAACTTGCCGACGATGCCGCTCAAGAACGCGATGGGGAGGAACACGACGACGTCGACCAGCGTGATCGCGACGGCGGCGCTGCCGATCTCGCTGCGGCCCTTGATCGCGGCGTCCAGCGGCCGCTCGCCCATGTCTCGATGGCGCGTGATGTTCTCGAG
>JAXDMA010000134.1:0-5967 GCA_034666305.1 Vulcanimicrobiota bacterium | reverse complement strand
CGCGACCGCGGCGACCTTCCCGACTTCGCGTCGGAGCTGGGGCTGTTTTGATTGCCCGCGCACATCCCGGTGCTGGCGCGCGAGTCGGTCGACGCGCTGGCGATCCGCCCGGCGGGCGTCTACGTCGACGCGACGTTCGGGGCGGGCGGTCACTCCGCGCTGATCCTCGCGGCGCTCGGTGCGGCGGGCCGGCTGATCGCGTTCGACGCGGACCCCGCGGCGGGCGCGCATGCGATCGCCGACCCGCGCTTCACCTTGGTGCACGCGAACTTTCGCGAGCTCGCGGAGCAGCTCGACGCGCTGGGGATCGCGCACGTGGACGGCGTGCTGTTCGATTTGGGAGTGAGCTCGATGCAGTTCGATGAGGGCGAGCGCGGCTTCTCGTTCCGCGCCGCCGCGCCGCTGGACATGCGCCTCGATCCGACGACGGGCGAAAGCGCCGCCGACTTCCTTGCGTCGCGCGACGAGAAGACGATCGCGGACACCATCTACCAATTCGGCGAAGAGCGAAAGTCGCGCCGCATCGCGCGCTCGATCGTCGCGCTGCGCGACGCGGGCACGCCCGTGAAAGACACCGCCGACCTGGCGAACGTGGTCGCGCGCGCCGTGCGCGCGCCGGCGCACGCCAAGATCCATCCTGCGACGCGCACGTTCCAAGCGCTGCGCATCGCCGTCAACGACGAGCTCGGCGCGCTGCAAGCCGGGCTGCACGCCGCGCTCACCCGCACCGCGATCGGCGGCCGCGTCGCCGCCATCAGCTTTCACTCGCTCGAGGATCGTATCGTGAAACACACCTTTCGCGAGGACCCGCGCGTGCGCGTCCTGACGCGCAAGCCGCTTGTCGCAGACGAAGACGAGCTCGCGTCGAACCCCCGCGCGCGCAGCGCCAAGCTGCGCGTTGCCGAGCGCGTCGAGGTGGAAGCGTGATCGCCGCGCAGCGCGCCCCGCTCCCCGAACCGCGCCGCGTCGTCCACGTCCGTGCCGCGACGATCCGCCGCGTCCGCCGAACGCGTCGCCGCATGCGCGCGCCGGTGCTCGCCATGCTCACGCTGACGCTCATGGCCCTGGTGCCGCTGCTGGGCTATGTCACGCTCACGTCGCGTCTCACGTCGCTCAACTACGCGCTCGTGCGCACCGATCTGCAGCGGACCGCGCTGCTCGAGGACACGCAGCGGCTCGACGAGCGCATCGCGCACCTGCAGTCGCCCGACCGCCTCGCGGCGCTCGCCGGCAAGCTGAAGCTGCACGACCCGCACGTGTACGCAGTCGTGCGCGTCCCGGAGCCCAAGCCGCAGCCGCGCCCCACGGGATTCGCGTTATTCGCTTGGTTTAGCTCGAAGTAATGGCGGCGCGTGCCTTCGCGCGCGTCGCACCGTTTCGGGCGAAGGTGTCGCTCGCGGCGGTCGTCGTGCTCGCGATCCTGCTGGCCGTCAAGCTCGGCGACGTGCAGATTCGCCAAGGCCCGTGGCTCGCGCGCACCGCGCTGGCGCAGCACCACGTCACGCTGGAGTCGTTCGCAAAGCGCGGCGCGATCCTCGACCGCGACGGCGGCGTGCTCGTGCGCTCGCTGCCGTCGGAGTCGATTTTTGCGGTGCCCACCGACGTGGTCGAGCCGCACAAGGCGGCCGTGAAGCTCGCGCCGCTGCTGCGCAAGCCGGTGGCGGTTCTCGAAGCAGCGCTGCGCGACCGCTCGCAATTCCGCTGGCTCGCGCGCAAGGTGCCGCACGAGGTCGCGCAGCGCGTGCGCGCGCTCAACTTCGCGGGCGTCGACACCAAGGGCGAAGAAACCGGCGTGCGGTTCGTCACCTCGGGTCGCCTCGCATCGACGGTAATCGGTTACACAGGCACCGACGAGAACGGCCTGGGCGGCATGGAGTACTCGCTCGACCGGCTGCTGCGCGGCACGCCCGGCAAGGTGCAGATCGAAGCGGATTTGTACGGGCACGAAGTACCGCTGGGAAACACGCACGTCGTCGAGCGCGCGGTACCCGGCAAGACGATCGTCACGACGCTCGATCCGTACCTGCAGTTCGAAAGCGAACGGCTGCTGCGCGCCGCGGTGAAGAAGTGGAGCGCGCGCAGCGGCACGGCGATCGTGATGGATCCGTGGACCGGGGAGCTGCTGGCAGTAGCCAACATGCCCGACTACGAGCCCGCGCGATTTTCTGCGTATTCACCCGACGCGTGGCGCAACCGCGCAATCGCCGATGCGTTCGAGCCCGGCTCCACGTTCAAGCTGATCACCGCCGCAGCGGCGCTGGAGAGCGGCAAGTTCACGAGCGCGTCGCGCTTTCCGGCGCGCGATTCGATTCAGGTCGGCGGGCGCACGATCTTCAACGCCGAGGACGGCATGATGGCGTCGGGCATGGGCAGCGAGTCGCTCGAAGAAATCATTGCGTTCTCGCACAACGTCGGCGCGGCCGAAGTTGGCCTCGCGACCGGCGGCACGTGGATGTACCGCACGATTCGCAAGTTCGGCTTCGGCGATCCGACGCAGATCGAGCTGAACGGTGAGAACCCCGGCATCGTGAACAAGCCGTCGGAATGGAGCGGCTCGTCGCTCGCGACGATCGCATTCGGGCACAGCATCTCCACCACGCCGCTCGCGATGGCGCGCGCGTACGCCGCGATCGCGAACGGCGGCTTGCTGCTGCGCCCCCGGATCATGTCCGCAATCGAAGACACCGACGGCACGGTGCTCTACCGCTACGGCCGCGAAACCGAGCGCCGCGTGATCTCGGAAAAAACGGCGGCGACGCTGCGCAAGTTCTTGCGCTCCGTCGTGCTGCGCGGCACCGGAAATCCGACCGCTCGCGTGCCCGGCTACACCACCGCGGGCAAGACGGGCACCGCGCAAGTGGTCGAAAACGGCGCGTATCTGGCGGGCGCGTACGTCGCGTCGTTCATCGGCATGATCCCGGCCGAGCACCCGCGCTACGTGATCCTGGTAAAGGTCGAACGCCCCCACGGTTCGATCTACGGCTCCCAGGTGGCGGCGCCCGTGTTTGCCGCGCTCGCCCGCGCCGCGATGCTCCACGCGGGCGACATGCCGGCCTTCGCCCCGCGCGCGCACCCGCACGCCGCAGGCGCCGGCCCGCGCTTGGTCCCCCAGACCGCGCCCGCGAACGGGACGCATTGATGCGAGACACCGCCCGCCTCGTAGCGAGCCTGCCGGGCGCTCGCGTCGCCGGCACGCTCCCGAAGTCGGTCGACGCGATCGCGACGGACTCGCGCGGGGTCGAGCCGGGCACGCTGTTCATCGCCCTCCGCGGCGAACGCACGGACGGCCACGCATACGTGCAGGACGCAATCGACCGCGGCGCCTCGGTCGTGGTGGTCGAGCCCAATGTCACCCTGAGCCTGTCGAAGGGTGCGCCGCCCACGGTCACGGTCGCGGACACGCGCATCGCGGCATCCGCACTCGCCGACGCGTTCTACGATCATCCGTCGCACGAACTGACCGTCATCGGCGTCACGGGCACCAACGGCAAGACCACGACGACGCACCTCATCCGCGACGTGCTGGAGGCCGACGGTATCCCGTGCGGCATCATCGGCACGCTGGGCGGCGAGTTTCGCGAGCAGCGTTGGCCGCTCTCGAACACGACGCCGCTCGCGCTCGAGCTGCACGCGCTGCTCGCCGCGCAGCGCGACGCGGGCGCGAAAGCCGTTGCGATGGAAGTGTCGTCCCACGCGCTCGCACTGCACCGCGTCGACCACGTCCGGTTCGCCGTCGCGGCCCTCACGAACATCACGCGCGATCATCTCGATTTCCACGGCACGATGGAACGCTACGTGGAGGCGAAACGGCGGCTGTTCGACCTCGCGCAGCATTCCGTCGTCAACATGGACGACCCGCACGGAATGGAGATTTGGCACGAGCTGGTTGCGCGACCCGTGTCGATCGTGGGCTATTCGATCGACGTCGAAAAGCCCGGCGGATTTCGCGCGACCGACTTGCGGCTGGCTGGGGACGGTTCATCGTTCCGCGTCGGAACGTCGGAGTATGCGATCAACCTGCCGGGCCGCTTCAACGTGCGCAACGCGCTCGCTGCGCTGAGCGCCGTCGCACTGCTCGGCGTCAAAGACGAGAGCATTCGGCGCGGGCTCGCATCGACGCGTGCGGTCCCCGGCCGCATGGAGCGCATCGGCGCGTTCGGCATCGATGCGATCGTCGACTACGCGCACACGCCCGACGCGCTGGAGAACGTGCTGAACGCGGCGCGCGAGACGACGCGCGGCGATTTAATCGTCGTGTTCGGCTGCGGCGGCGACCGCGATCCCGGCAAGCGCACGCAAATGGGCGAGATCGCCGCGCGCATCGCCGACCGCGTGATCGTGACGTCGGACAACCCGCGCAGCGAAGATCCGCTCACGATCGCGCGCACGGTCGCGAACGGCTACGACCGCACCGACATCGAGCTCGACCGCCGCGACGCGATCCGCCGCGCGATCGACGAAGCAAAAGCGGGCGACACGGTGGTCGTCGCCGGCAAAGGCCACGAGACGTACCAAATCGTCGGCGACCAAACTCGCCCGTTCGACGACCGCGACGAAGTCCGCATCGCCTTCTCCAAACGCGGGCGCCGATGAGGTTACCGACGCGCGACGCGATCTCGGCGATGCATGCGCGCGCACTGGGCGATCACATGCCGGAGTCGCTGCTGATCCAAACGGACACGCGCAAGATCGAGCGCGGCGCGACCTTTCTCGCGCTGCGCGGCGAAAACTTCGACGGCCATGACTACGTCGAAGAAGCCTTCGCCCGCGGAGCAGTGTGCGCGATCGTCGACGAGCGGAGGGCGGGGGACGTCGGAGAGTGGTCCAAGCGGCATGCCGTGCTCGTCGTGGCGGATACGCTCCAAGCCTATCTCCAACTCGGCGGACTGGCGCGCGCACGCACCCGGGGCACGGTCGTCGCCGTCACGGGCAGCACCGGCAAGACGACGACGAAGCAATTTCTGCTCGCGCTGCTGCGCGGCGCCGGGATCGCGGTCACCGCGACGCCGGAGAACGAGAACAACGAAGTCGGTGTCGCGAAGTTCTTGTGCGGTTTGGACGACGGCGATGAGCGTGTTGCGATCGTCGAGATGGGCGCGCGCAAGTATCGCGACCTCGACGTGCTCGTCGCGGCGGCGCGGCCGGACGTCGGCGTGCTGACGAACGTCGGCGAAGCGCACCTGGAGATCATGGGCTCGCGCGAACGCATCGCCGACACGAAGTGGGCGGTGCCGTCGGGCGCGCGGCGTGCGGTGCTGAACCTCGACGACGCCGTGTCGCGCGCGCGCGTAGAATCGCTCGCCGCGCCGCCGATCTGGTACGGCATCGACGCGGAACGCCCGCCGCACGGCCAGCGCGCGGTGGTGATCGAACCGGATGCGGCGTGGACGATCGCCGAGGACGGCACGACCGAGACGCATCAGGTCGCCATCGCGTTTCCGGGCGACCACAACCGGCGCAACCTCGCAGGCGCGTTCGCCGCGGCCCTGCTGTGCGGCGCGAGCGCGGACAAGCTCGCCGCGGCCGTGAGCACCGTGACGCTGCCGCATGGCCGCTACGAAATCGTCGAGCTTGCCGACGACGTGCGCTTGGTGTTCGATGCGTACAACGCGTCGCTGTCGGGCACGCTCGCGACGCTCGCGACGTTCGGCCGCGAGGAAGCGGAGCGGCGCATCGCGGTGCTGGGCAGCATGGCGGAATTGGGCGACGACGCGCCGTCGATGCACGAGAAGATCGGCGAGATCGCGGCGACGCGCGCCGACGTCGTGCTCGCGGGCGGACGGTTCGCCGCCGACACCGCGCGCGGCGTGACGTCCAAGGGCGGCACGATCGTGCGCTATGACTCCAACGACGAAGCGATCGCGTGGCTGCGCGCCAACGTGAAGCGCGGCGACGCGATCCTGCTCAAAGGCTCGCGCAAGTACAAGATGGAGCAGATCGCCGAAGCGCTCGGGGCGACGGTGTTCG
>JAXDMA010000133.1:0-7332 GCA_034666305.1 Vulcanimicrobiota bacterium | reverse complement strand
TACGGCGACACGCAGGTGCTGTGGGACGTGTCGATGCGCGTCGAGCCGGGCGAGATCGTCGCGCTGATCGGCTCCAACGGCGCGGGGAAATCGACGCTGCTCGGCGCGATCAGCGCGGTCGTGAAGACGTGGGGCGGCAGCGTCAGCTACGGCGACACGCGGCTGACCGGGCTCGAGCCGGATCGCATCGTGAAAGCGGGCGTTCTGCAAGTGCCGCAAGGCCGGCGGCTGTTCGGCTCGCTGTCGGTCGAAGACAACTTGCGCATGGGCGCGTACCTGCGCACGGATCGCGAGGTCGACGCCGACCTCGAGCGCATCCTCGGGCTGTTGCCGCGACTGCGCGAACGCTACGACTTTCTCGCGGGCCGGCTTTCGGGCGGCGAGCAGCAGCAGGTCGCGATCGCGCGCGCGCTCATGGCGCGCCCGCAGGTGCTGCTGATCGACGAGATGTCGCTGGGCCTAGCGCCCGTGCTCGTGGACCACCTGATCGAATTGCTCGCGCAAATTCACACGACCGGCGTGTCGATCCTGATCGTAGAGCAAGACGTGCAGACCGCGCTCGAGGTGAGCACGCGCGCATACGTTTTGGAAACGGGCCGCGTGACGCTGAGCGGCCCGTCCGCCCAGTTGCTCGACGACCCGCAGGTGAAGAAAGCCTACTTGGGCGTTTGACCGTGCGCCCGGCGCTCGGGAAGCGGTCCTGAATCCGCGGCCGACGAAACTACGGCCACGGTTCTGGCGTACTCGTTGACGCGACTACGTGTTGAAAAGGGAAGGGTGAGCATGCTCGAAACCATCGGCCGCCGTGCCGCGATATCGGCCGGCGCGATCATCGCGGTGTTCGTGCTGGCGCACGCCGCCGGCGCGCAGACGCCGAAGCCGAGCCCGAGTCCAATGCCCACCGTCGTCGCCTTCTCGGCGCACGCGCACGCGAACGTCACGGTGGTCACCCAAGGCAACACGTTCAGCGGATCGTTGCAGCTTGGGGTGGCGCAGCGCACGAATCTCATCCGCATCGACATCCTCTCCGTGCAGAGTGACACCATTCCGATCCCGCCGCTCACCGTCACCGCGGTGATCGACCGCGGCGCGAACACGCTGACCGTCTGGAACGACGCCACCAAACAGTACCGCATGCAGCCGTTTCTGCCGCGGGCCGCGGCGAGCGCGGCGCCGCGGCCGAGCCCGTCGCCCTCACCGCGACCGTCGGCGTCGCCGCGGCCCGGTATGTTCCCGCGCGGGCGGTCGCCGTTCGCCGATTTGGACGTGCTGTCGCTGACGCTGAAGATGACCGGTCACACCACGACGAGCGGTCTGCCGACCACGGGTTTGGCGTTCGATCTGCAAGTGCAGCGCAAAGCCGACAAGATGCCGTCGCACGTTGTCGCGACCACGCAATTGGCCGACGACTTCCCGGTGTTTCCCATGACGCTCGACGTGTCGGTCGAGCCCGGTATGGCGCCGGTGAACGCCAAGCTGTCCTACGCGGTCGACGATCTCACGCGCACGGCTCCGCCGCTCGAGCGATTCAAAGTGCCGGCGGGGTATACCGAGGCGTCGTCGTTGCTCGCGGTGCTCTTCCCGGGTCGCTTCGTGCCGATGCCGTCGCCAAGTCCCTCGCCGAAGTAATCGCCGGCATCCACATGGAGAATGTCGTCGAGCTCTTGCGGCTGCCGTCTCCGGCCCCCAAACCGCAGTCGATCGCGGCGGACGGGACCACGCTTTGGATCGGCTCGCGTGAGACGTGGCGGCTCTACGCGATGGACCGGACGACGTGGATGGGGCGCGACGAAGGCGCGGCGCCGGGTGTGCCGTGGGGGATGACCGTCGTCGGCGACGAGTTGCGCGTGATCTACGGTGTGGGCGACGACGACGATCGCTTCGTCGGGCGTTTCACCCCGGGTCGCGGGTTTGCGGAGCGCGGCCGCTTTCGCGCGCCGGACGGCACGGGTTCGCATCTCGGCTGGGACGGCGACGTGCTCTACATCAGTCAGTGGTACAAGCAGCACATCATCGGCGTCGACGCGCAAGGCACCGTGCTCAGCACGGTAGACGTAACGCACGGCATTTGCGGTTTATGTGTTGCCGCGGGAGTGTTCTACACGGTTACGACCGACGACGAAGAGCACGGTCCGTATTGGCTGACGCGCGTCGATGCGCGCGGTGCAACACCAGTGTGCGACGATCTGGCGGTCATCCCGTTTCCGGCGCGCGGCCTTGCGTTCGATGGGGAGCGGTTCTGGACCAATCACCGCGAGGCCGACGAGGTCGTCGCATTCGCTCGGCCCGACGCGTGACAAAGGTTTATTTTGGGACGGTTGGGAGCGCGTCGTGCTCCCATTCCATCCACGAGCCGTCGTAGACCGCGACGTCGTCGAAGCCCGCTTCGCGGAGTGCTAGCCACGCGCCCGATGCGGAGACGCCGCTGCCGCAGCTCACGACCGTGCGCGCGCGCGGGTTCAAGCCCGCTTCGTGCACCAGGCGCTCAAGCGTCGCCGCGTCTGCGACGCGCCCGCCGCGAGCGTCTTCCAGCAGCAGGTTGCCGCTGAGCCGTACCGCGCCTCGGATGTCGCGGTCGCGCTGTGCGTAGGTTTGATCGCGCTGCGTTTCGACGAGCTGCACGTCGCTGCGGCCTTCGGCGATCGCGAGGACTTCGTCGCGCGTCGCGCGCAGCGCCGGGTGCGCACGCGGCGTGAACGTTGCCGGTGCGATTGCCGGCGCCTCCGTCGAAAGCGTATGTCCGGCGGCCGTCCACGCCGGCAAACCGCCGGCGAGCACGTACGCTTCATCGTGACCGTAATAGCGCAGCATCCACACGATGCGCGCTGCGAACGGGATCGTGCCGGCGTCGTACGCGACGACGATGCTGTCGTCGCCGATGCCGCGCTCGCCCATCGCGCGCGCGAAGAGTTCCGCGGGCGCAACACGCGCGGCATAGGGCGTCGCCGGATCGCTCACATCGTCCGCGTAGTCGAGATAGACCGCGCCGGGGATGTGCCCCGCGGCATACTGCTCGCGGCCCGGCGGCATCTGCACGACGCCGCCGTGCGGTACGCTGCGCGCGTCGACGACGCGCACGCGCGAATCACCGAGGCGGCCGGCAAGCCACTCGACCTCGACGAAATCGCGCGCCACCGTCGCTAGACCGCGATCGACGGCTTGTTCAAGCTGAAGCGTTTCTCCGCATCGTCGGCGATGTATTTGCCGATCGCGAGCGACGACGTTGCCGCGGGTGACGGCGCGTTGCGCACGTGCACGACGCCTTCCGAACCTTGGAACACGAAGTCGTCGACGAGCCCGCCGTCCGCCGTCATCGCCTGTGCGCGCACGCCCGCCGGCCCAGGCAAGCAGTCTTCGGGTTGCAGTTCGGGGATGTAGCGCTGCAGCGCCTTGACGTACGCGGAGCGCACGAGATCGCGATACATCTCGCCCGCGCCCATCTCCCAATATTTGGTCGCCATCTTGAAGAAGCCGGGATACGTCAGCGCGTCCCACAGCTCGCCGGGATTGATGGTGAAGAACGAGTAGCCTTCGCGCGCGAACGCGAGCACGGCGTTGGGTCCGAGCCAGATCGAGCCGTCCATGCGCGGCGTGAAGTGCACGCCCAGGAACGGAAACTCCGGATCCGGCACCGGATAGATGTTGCCCTTGACGAGATGCGCTTTTTCGGGCTTGAGGATCAGGTAGTCGCCGCGGAACGGCACGATCTTCGGATCGACGCTGCCGCCGGTCATGCGGCCGAGTTTGTCGCTGTAGAGCCCGCCGCACGTAATCACGGCCTTTGCCTGAATCTCGCCTTTGGGTGTCTTGAGCACCGTCACGTTGCCGCGCCGCTCGATCGACGTCACCTGATGTCCGAGGAACATGTCGGTGCCCATCGTTTGCGCGTCCTCGCCGTACGTGCGCGAGACCAGACCCCAATCGACGATGCCGGTGACCGGCGAGAAGATCGCCTTGATGCCGCGGCAGTACGGCTCGCGCTCGGCTATTTGCGCCGCGTCGAGCATTTCGAGTCCTTCGATTCCGTTCTCGTGACCGCGCGCCCACAGGTCGTCGAGCCGCCCGAGCTCGGACTCTTCGGTCGCGACGATCAGCTTGCCGACGTTACGATACTCGATGCCCTTCGCGTCGCAGTACTCCCACGCCAGCTTGCGGCCTTCGACGCAGAGCTGAGCCTTCAGCGAGCCCGGCTTATAGTAGATGCCGGAGTGAATGACGCCGCTGTTGTGGCCTGTCTGGTGCTTGCTCCAGACGTCCTCTTTCTCGACGTTCGCGACGCGGAGTTTGGGATGGCGGAGCAGCAGCTCGCGCGTGGTGGCGAGGCCGACGATGCCTCCGCCGACTACAGCGATGTCGTAGACCATATCGCGGATATTCTCTCAGGGAACGGGAGCGTCCGCTACGACTTCGTTCCGGTCTGGATGCTGGGCGACCGGGGCTGCGGAGAACGTCGACCGGAGTTTTGGACGCTGCGCCGGGTCCCGGAGCCAGCGCTGCCCGCGGTGGTAGAGCGCTTCAAAGTTCTCCCATATCCCCGGGCCGACCGCCTCGCGGTGCAGCGCGATGACCCCGACTGTTTCGAGGCGCTCCCAGACCTGGATTACGGCGGTGATCCAGGCGTCGAACATGATGTCCTCATCGAGGAGACCGTGCTTTACGTAGTTGCCGACCATTTCCATCAGCCGCAGCACCTGCAGTTCCGGGTGCTCTTGCAGCGAGTGGAACGATGCGAGCTGCGACACCTCGGCGCGGAATTTCGGATCCTCCAGCCGTGTGGCCAGATCCGTGAGGATGAAGCGCCGCGCTTGCTGTTGTTCGTCGCTGCCGATCATCGCGAAGATCTTCATCGTACCGTCGAGCTGCGTTGCCTTGCGGAGATGCTCGACCTGCGCAGCACCGACCCGAACTTGCCGCACCGCGACCAGAACCGCTGCCAGCACGGCAACGGACGAAAATAGCGACGCCACGGCGGTCAGGGCTTCCCAGCTCACGTGCATGGCGTGGCGTTCTCCGCGCACAGGGAACGGCACTTCGCGTAGCGGAGCCTTCCGGGCTATGCTGACCGCGCCTCGTACCGTCACGCCGTTCACGAACGAACCCATCCGGGACTTCGCCGATCCCGCCGACCGCCGTTCGCTCGAGGAAGCGCTCGTTCGCGCGCGCGCGGAGCTGGGCCGGCGCTATCCGCTCGTGATCGACGGCGAGAAACTGCAAGGCTCCGGCACGATCGCGTCGGCGAACCCCGCGCGCCCGGACGAAATCGTCGGCGTGGTCGACGAAGCGAGCATCACGCAGGTGTCGCAGGCGCTCGACGCGGCCACAACGGCGTTCGTATCTTGGAAGAAGACCGCCGCCGCCGAGCGGGCCGACCTCCTGTTCCGCGCCGCGGCGCGCATCCGTGAGACGAAGGATGACTGGAACGCGGTGCTGGTGCTCGAGGTCGGCAAACCGTGGATCGAGGCCGACGCCGACACCGCGGAGGCCATCGATTTCCTCGAGTTCTACGCGCGCGAGGCGCTGCGCCTGGCCAGCCCGCCGCCGCTCACGCCGATCGCCGGCGAGAAGAACTGGCTGACGTACCTGCCGTTGGGGGTCGGGGTCGTGATCCCGCCCTGGAACTTCGCCTTCGCCATCATGGCGGGGATGACGTCGGCGGCGATCGTGACCGGCAACACCGTCGTGCTCAAACCGTCCTCGGACGCCGCCGTGATCGCGGCGCGGTTTGTGGACCTGCTGCACGAGCTCGGGCTGCCGCCGGGCGTGCTCAACTACGTGCCCGGCGACGGACCGACGGTCGGCGAGGCGCTCGTCACCGACCCCCGCACGCGCTTCATCTCCTTCACCGGCTCCAAGGGCGTCGGGCTGCGGATCAACGAGCTCGCGGCCAAGACGCCGCCCGGGCAGAAGTGGATCAAGCGCGTGATCGCAGAGATGGGCGGCAAGGACGCGATCGTGGTCGCCGGCGATGCCGATCTGGACGCCGCGGTCGCGGGCGTGGTGGCGTCGGCGTACGGGTTCTCTGGGCAGAAGTGCTCGGCGTGCTCGCGCGCGATCGTCGAGGCGTCGGTCTACGACGCGTTCCTCGAGAAGCTGGTCCCGGCGGTGAAGGCGGTCGCCGTGGCCGACCCGTCGGTGAACGGGCAGGCGATGGGGCCGGTCATCAATCAGAAGGCCGCCGAGAAGATCCTGGGCTACGTGGAGGTCGGCAAGGGCGAAGGACGGTTGCTCGCCGGCGGCGGCCGGGTGGACGGGCCGGGCTATTTCATCGAGCCGACGGTGTTCGCGGACGTCGACGAGCAGGCGCGGGTCGCGCAGGAAGAAATCTTCGGCCCCGTGCTGGCCGTGATCAAGGCCCGCGACTACGATCACGCCCTGGCGATCGCCAATGGCACCGAGTTCGGGCTCACCGGGGCGGTGTTCTCGGCCAGCGAGGAGCGGCTGCAGCGGGCGGCCGAGGAGTTCTTCGTCGGTAACCTCTACCTCAACCGCAAGTGCACCGGAGCGCTGGTCGGCGGGCAACCGTTCGGCGGCTTCAACATGAGCGGGACCGACTCCAAAGCGGGCGGTTACGACTACCTGCTGCTGTTCACGCAAGCCAAGTCCATCTCGCGAAAAATAGCTGCGCAGGCGGCCGACGATCTCGCCGCAGGTATGGACTAGCTTGGTCGCTTGAGCCGCCGGCAAGCGCTCGCGAGCGCTTCGCAAAAACCGCGCTATAAGACGAGAAACGAGCCCCTTTTGGGGCGGCCTGTGGACGAGATGGTGGACAAGAGCGGCACGCGCGATATTGACATCATGGACACGCAGTGATAAGGTATCCCTCGTTGACTCTGACGCCTCGCCTCCTTGGTGCGGTCAGTGATCCGGTCCAAAATGGGCTGGGCGGAAGCGTCCGTTCCTTGAAAACTGAACAGTGCAGTAGCGCATAAGTCTGTGGGTCTCCGACCCGTTCAGATGATTGCGCGATCCGAAAGGGTCGCGTTTTTGTTTGTCCGGTTCAGAGAACGAACGGATTCGATGCTGCGGCTCCCCCGGCTCCACCGGGTGTTTCGCATCAAGCATCGAGTCCACAAGAATTATGACTGATCGGTCGTCGCAAGGCGGGCGATCCGATCCGGATTCGCAATTCGGATCAACCGGTTCACCGAGCGATCGGCGAGCCGGCAAAAGTCAGCGAAGATAGAGCTTTTCAAAAGCTCCATGATTTTTATGGAGAGTTTGATCCTGGCTCAGGATTAACGCTGGCGGCGTGCCTAACACATGCAAGTCGAACGAGGTAGCAATACCTAGTGGCAGACGGGTGAGTAACGCGTGGTCAACCTACCGTTGAGT
>JAXDMA010000132.1:0-14087 GCA_034666305.1 Vulcanimicrobiota bacterium | reverse complement strand
CCGCTGCGGTCGTGCTGGCGCAGCTCTTCGTCGGCGCGCCGTTCTACGTCCGCGCGGCGCGGGCCGGCTTCGCCTCGGTCGATCGCGTGTACGAGGAGGCGTCCGCGACGCTGGGGATGGGCCCGCTGCGCACGTTCGCGCGCGTGACCGTTCCGCTCGCGCTGCCCGCGCTCGCAGGCGGCGCCGTGCTGGCTTGGGCCCGCGCGCTGGGCGAATTCGGCGCGACGATCATGTTCGCCGGCAACTTGCCGGGCGTCACGCAGACGCTGCCGCTCGCCGTCTATCTCGGGCTCGAGAGCGGGGACCTCGATCTCGCGGCTGCGCTGGCCGTGGTTCTCGTCACGATCGCGCTCGCGGTCGTCGTCGCGGCGCGCGCGCTCGAACGGCGCGCCGCATGATCGAACTCGTCGCGCGCAAGGCGCTGCGCGAGTTCACGCTCGACGTCGACGTGCGCTTCGCGCGCGGCGTGACGGTGCTCGCCGGCCCGAGCGGCGCGGGAAAATCGACGTTGCTGCGCATCGTCGCGGGGCTGATGCGGCCGGATGCCGGGAGCGTCGTCATCGACGGACGCGCGCTCGACGGCGACGGCGCGCGCGCGCCGGCGTTCCGGCGCGACGTTGCGGATGTGTTTCAGGAGTACGCGCTGTTCCCGCACCTCGACGTGCTCGACAACGTTGCATACGGGCTCGCGGCGCGGGGCGTCGCGCGCGCCGAGCGGCGCGCGACCGCGGGCGCCTGGCTCGAACGGCTGGGGATCGCGGCGCTCGCGCGCGCGCGGCCGCGCACGCTCTCCGGCGGCGAACGCCAGCGGGTCGCGCTCGCGCGGGCGTTGGCCTGGACTCCGCGCGCGCTGTTGCTCGACGAACCGTTCGCGGCGCTGGACGGCGCGACGCGCGCAGGCGTCCGCGACGAGGTACGCGCAACGCTTGCGTCCCTCGACGTGCCCGTCGTTCTGGTCACCCATGACGAGTCCGACGTCACGGCGTTCGCGGCGCCGGTGGTACGGCTCGAACGCGGCCGTGTCGTGGAGCAAGGATGACGCGAACCACGGCGCCCGGGAAAAGAAGGCGGCGCCGTCCACCTGTGTGCGGTGCGGACGACGCCGTGACTCCGAGGGCGTGGTGTGGTGTATTGCTAAGAGCCCCTCGCAGCGCCGTTACCCCGGCGCGCGCGATTTCAAACTGAGGAGAGCCCTTGAGACTCTGCACGTTCCGATCGACCGGCGAGCCCTTGCTCGGCGCAGAAACGCCGCGCGGCATCGTCGATTTGCGCGCTGTCGACCCCGGGCTGCCGCCGACGCTGCGCGCGCTGCTTGCAGGCGGCGCCGGCGTGCTGGCGCAAGCGCAGCGGGCGGTCGAAGCCGCGCGCGCGGAGCACGTCACACCGCGTGCCGCGGTGACGCTCCTCGCGCCGATCGCGGACCCGTCGAAGATCGTCTGCATCGGGCTGAACTATCGCGATCACGCGGCGGAAGTGAAGATGGAGCTGCCGCAGCACGTCACGGTGTTCGCGAAGTGGCCGAACACGCTCGTCGGCGACGGCGCGAACATCGTGATCCCGGCTGAGTCGCATCGCGTCGACTACGAGGCGGAGCTCGCGTTCGTCATCGGCACGCGCGCGCACCACGTCGCGGAGGCCGACGCATACGACGTGATCGCGGGCTACACGTGCTTCAACGACGTCAGCGTGCGCGATTACCAGATGCGGACGTCGCAGTGGACGCTGGGCAAAGTGTTCGACACGCACGGACCCTGCGGCCCGGTGCTGGTCACGCGCGACGAGATCCCCGACCCGCACGCGCTGCGCATCCGCTGCTCGATCGGCGGCGAGATGCTCCAGGACTCGTCGACCGCGCAGCTCGTGTTCGGCATCCCCCGCCTCGTCGCCGAGCTGACGGCGGTGATGACGCTCGAGCCCGGCGACATCGTCGCGACCGGCACGCCGGCGGGAGTCGGGACCTCGCGCACGCCCAAGCGCTGGATTCGAGCGGGCGAACGCGTGCGTGTGGAGATCGAAGGGATCGGCGTGCTCGAAAATCCCGCCGTCGCGGAGGCTATCGCCAGGTAGGCCAGCCCGGCGAGCGAAAGGTTCAGACACGCTCATTCGGGGTGCGGCGCCGCATTTGTCCGGAGGTTGACCATGTTTCGTCGAGTTCTCATGATCGTCGGATTCGCCGCGATAGTGGCCGGGTGCAACGGCGGCTCGGCCTCTCCGCCGCCGTTCAACACCGGGGTCTTCACGCCGCCCACGCCTACGCCCACGCCTACCCCCACTCCGGTGCCCCTGCACCTCTACGTCGGCAACGACAACGCGGGCGCGCAGATATTGCAATTCAACCTCCCGCTGACAAGCACGACGACCTCGAACTTCACGATGACCGCCACGAACAACGTCGTCGCGCTGGCGGTGGACGCGAACGGTAACCTCGCCGCGGGCCTGCTGAGCGGCAGCATCAATTTCTTCCCGGCGCCGCTGTCGGGTACCAGCGTGCCGAGCGCAACGTTCTCGAACGGCGGTGCGAGCAACAACGGTCAGGGCGCGTTCATGGCCACGGGCGACCTCTGGGCAGCGACGGTGTCGAACAAGGTGAATCGGTTCAACACGCCGTTCAGCAACGCCAGCGCCCCCGCGGCGTTCGTCACCGACGCCGGGATGGTCTCGGATATCGGCGTCGCGATCGACGCCGCGCAGAATCTCTACATCTCGAATGCCGGCACCGGTAACGCTGCGGCATGCGTCGGCACGTCTCAACCCGGCGGCGGTTGCGGAAGCAACCTGTACGTCTACGCGCCGCCGTACACGGGGCCGCCGATCATCACGCCGAACGTGATCAACTTCCCGGTCGCCGGCAACAGCACAGCGTATCGCAAGATCGGCGTAAACGGGACCCGCTTGTACGCGGCCTCCGTAGCAAACGGAACGGGACGGGTCGACGCCTACAACCTGCCCATTACGGCGGCGAGCACTCCGGCGTTTGCGCTGACGAACGGCGTGAACACCCCCGAAGGTATCGCACTCGATCCGGCCGGCAATCTCTACATCGGAAACCTGAGCGACGCGACGGTCACGGTGTACACGGCGCCGATCACCGCGAGCAGCACCCCGTCCCTGATCTATAAGGTCAGCACCGGCGCTTTTGCGATCTTTGGAATCGCAATCGGAAAATAATGCGTCCGGGGTAGCGCAGGACACACGCAAACGAACGCCCCGGCCGCGAAGACCGGGGCGTTCGTCGTTTTCGCGGAGAACCGCCCCGCCATGCTTCTTCGTCGATCGCTGCTCGTCGTTGGGTTCGCCGCGGCCATGGCCGGCTGCCAAGGCGCGTCCGCCAACGCGCCGCCGGTCTTCGTGCCGACGCCGTCGCCGAGCCCGACGCCGGCGCCGCAGCATCTGTACGTTGGCGGCAACAACGCCCCGGCGAGTATCCTTCAGTTCACGCTCCCGGTCACGGCGACCTCAACCCCGAACTTCGCGATCGCGGCGGGGAACTACGTCGTGACCGTCGCGGTCGACGTGAGCGGCAACCTCGCGGCGGGCGACAGCGCCGGAAACCTGAAGTTCTTCGCGGCGCCGCTATCCGGTGCGAGCACTCCGGCGGCGGCGTTCAAGAACGGGCCCGCGGCCACCGACTGGCAGAACGTCTTCGCAGCGACCGGTGAGTTGTTCGCCGCCACCGGCGGGAACGCGGTGAACCGTTTCACGCCGCCGTTCGCCAACGCGAGCACGCCGTCGGCGACGATCGCGAACCCTGCTCTGACCTCGGCAATCGGGACCGCGTTCGATGCGGCGCAGAACCTCTACATCAGCAACGTAGGTCCCACCGGCAGCAACATCTTCGTGTATGCGCCGCCGTACACCGGCGTGCCGATCGTTACGCCGATCCAACCAGGCATCTTGGGTATGGGTCCCAGTGCCGCTTTCTATCGCCACCTCGCCGTGAGCGCGACGCAGCTCTTCGTGTCCTCGGCGTCCGGCTCGGGGCGCGTCGACGTGTACGCGCTGCCGATCACCGCCGCCAGCGCGCCGGCGTTCGCGATCACGAACAGCATGGCCGGGCCCGAAGGCCTCGCGCTGGACGCGGCCGGAAATCTGTACGTGGCCAATTTTAATGCCTACACGATTCGCGTGTACGCCCCGCCGTTCTCGGCTTCGAGCGCGCCGACCGTGACGCTGACCTTGGTGGGAGGGATCGTTCCGTACGGCATCGCGGTCGGAAGGTGACCGTGGTGCTTGACCGGGCCCCCGTCCGCATGGTAGGGTTCGCGGACATGATTTCGCGGTCGTACGTCCTTCCGGTTTTTGCGTATATCGTCGAGCTTCGCTCGCCGGCCGGATCGTCGTTCGCGTAACGTCACACCAGACACAGACGCCAACGAACGCCCCGGCCCTACGGCCGGGGCGTTCGTCGTTATCGAGGAGAACCGGACCGTGATGACCCGCACCGCGACGACCGTTTGGCTCGACGGCAAGTTGCTCGACGACGATCAGCTGCACGTGCACGCGTTGACCCACGCGCTCCACTACGGCTCGTCCGTGTTCGAAGGGATCCGCGTGTACCCCACGCCGCAGGGGCCGGCGATCTTTCGTTTGCGCGAACACGTCGACCGGCTGATCGCGGGCGCCGCGGCGTACGGCATGGAGCTTCCGTGGGACGCCGAGGGGTTGGCGCAGGCAGTCGTCGACACGGTCCGCGCGAGCGGGCGTGACGCGTGCTACGTGCGCCCGCTGGCGTTTTTCGGCGGTGAGACGGTGCGACTCGATCCGGGCCGCGAGTGCCCGGCGCACGTGATGATCGCGGTGCTCCCGTTCGACGGCCTCATGCCCGGCGACGGCGTGCCGCAGTTTCGGGCGACGGTGTCGCCATTCATGAAGACGCCGTCGCGCGCGCTGCCCTCGACGGTGAAAGCCGGCGGTCATTACACCAACTCGATTCGTGCGCTCGCCGACGCGCACGCGCGCGGCTTCGACGAAGCGCTGCTGCGAAACGACCGCGGCGACGTGGCCGAGGGCTCCGGCGAGAATATTTTCGTCGTGCGCGAAGGCGTGCTGATCACCAACGACGCCGACGCGGACATCTTGCCGGGCATCACGCGCGCGAGCGCGCTCGCCCTCGCGCGCGAGGCCGGGATCACGACGCGCGTCCGCCCGATCACGACCGGCGATCTCGACGTCTGCGACGAAGCGTTCTTCACCGGCACCGCGGCGGAGCTCGTCCCCATCGTGCGCATCGACGACCGCGATCTCGGTGCGGAGGGGCCGCTCACGCGGCGCTTGCGCACGACCTACACCGACGTCGTGCGCGGGCGGCGCCCCGCGCCCGGTCCGTGGTTGACCGTGGTGACGCGGACCTGAGCCCGCAGGTGTCCTAGACGACTAGGAGGTACGGACGGCGACATGTTCGGCGCACGTGCTTCCGTCGCGCTCGCACTCGCGTGCGCGCTTCTTCCCGCGGTCCCGCGCTCCGTCGCGGCGGACGCGCCCGTCCCGCTCGACTACAAAGCATACGACGGCTGGAACCGTATCCTCACGCCCAGGCTGTCGGACGACGGCCGCAAGCTCGCGTACGCGCTGACGCCGCAAGACGGCGACCCGGTGCTGGTGGTGCGCGATCTCGATTCGGCCGCGGAGCGGCGCGAAGCGCGCGGGAACGCGCCGGCCTTCGCCGGCGGCTCGCGCTTCGTGGTGTTCACGCACGTCGCGCCCAAGAAGGACGTCGACGCGGCGAAAAAAGCGAAGAAGCCCGCCGCCGAACAGCCCAAGAACGGCATCGGCATCCTCGATCTCGACGCGCCGAAGGCGGCCGAGATCGTCGACAACGTCAAGGGTTTCGCGGTCGCCAAAGACGGTGGCGCGACGATCGCGTACCGGGCCGAACCGTCGCCCGCGCCAAGCGGCTCGCCCGCGCCGTCGAGCTCCGCGTCGCCGGTCGCGTCCGCACGGCCGAGCGCGCCGCCGCGCGGCGAGCCGGCGCCGCCCACAGTTGCGCCCGGCACGCCCGCGCCGAGTGGTCCGAGCGCGGCGCCCGCACCGTCGGCCTCGCCGTCGAGCTCGCCGGCGCCCAAGGCCGATAAGACGAAGGAGCCGGGCGCGCTGCTCACGATCCGCGATCTCGCGGCCGCCAAACGCGTGACGGCAACGGACGCAACCGAGTTCACGGTGTCCGCCGACGACCGATTTATCGCCTACGCGACCGAAACGAAGAACGGCAAGAACGACGGCCTGCACGTGTACGACGTCGCGCAAGCCAAGACGATCGACGTGCTCACGGGCGAGGGCCGCTACCGCAACCTCGCGATCTCGCGTGACGGTGCGACGCTCGCGTTTCTCAGCGACGTCGCGACGTTCAAGGAAGACGTGCCGCACGACGCCGCGTACGTGGTGGACTTGCGCGCGCCCAAGCTCGCGGCGGTCAAAGCGGTCGACGCGGGCGCCGCCGGGTTGACCGCGGGAACGACGCCGAACAGCAACGGCACGCTGACGTTCGCGCGCGACGGCAAGCACTTGTTCCTGGGCACCGCCGTAGCGCCGACGCCGATGCCGTCGGGAACGCCGGCGCCGACCGCGGTCGACCTTTGGACCTCGCACGACGACACGCTGCAATCGCAGCAGAAGCACGACGCGGACAAGGAGCGCAAGCGCACCTATCTCGCCGCGTACGACGTCGCCACCGCGCGCGTCGCGCAGCTCGGTTCACCGGCGCTGCGTGACGTGAAGGCCGGCGACAACCCGAACGTCGCGTTGGGTCAGGACGACCGGCCGTACCGCCGGGCGACGTCGTGGCTGGGTCAGACCTACGTCGACATGTACGCCGTCGCGCTCGCGGACGGACGGCGCACGCTGCTCGCGCGTCACGCACCCACCGCGGATCTGTCGCCGGACGGCCGCTACGGGCTGACGTGGGACGAACGCACGCGGCACTGGGTCGCGGTGCGCGTCGCCGATCGTAAGCGCGTCGAACTGGCGCCGCACGCCGGCGTCGCGTTCCATCAAGTCGACGACGACCATCCGGCACCGCCGCCGCCGTACGGAAACGGCGGCTGGCTGACCGGTGATCGCGGCGTGATGCTCTACGACGAATTCGACGTGTGGCTCGCCAACCCGGATACCGGTGACGCGATCAACCTGACGCGCGGCGCCGGACGCAAGACGCGCACGGTGTACGGTCCCGTGAGTACCGACCCGGAAGCGATCGCGTTCCCCGCCGACAAGCCGCTGCTGCTGTCGCTGATCGACACGCGCGATTATTCCAGCGGCTACGCGCGCGTCGCGCCGGGCGGCGGCGTGCCGGCGACGCTGTTCAAGGCGCCCGAAGTCGTGCAAGGCACGCGCAACGTGTTCAGCGGCGGCTTGCACGACCTCGCCGCGGCGCCGCTCGCGGCGAAGCACGCGGACCGGTACGTGTTCGCGCGAGAGTCATTCCGCACGTATCGCGACCTCTGGACGACGGACTCGTCGTTTCACGCGCTCGCGAAAGTCACCGACGCGAACCCGCAGCAATCCAAGTATCGCTGGGGCACGGAGCGTTTGATCTCGTTCAAGTCGGCGGACGGCACACCGCTGCGCGCGATCATGCTGATACCGGACGGCCTCAAGCCCGACAAGAAAGCGCCGATGCTGACGTACTTCTACGAGACGTACGCGAGCACGTTCCACAGCTTCTACTCGCCGGGGCCCGGAACGAGCCCGAACTTTTCGCGCTACGTGTCCAACGGCTACGTGATGCTGCTGCCCGACGTGCACTATCGCGCCGGGCATCCCGGCAAGAGCGCGGTGGACTGCATCATGCCGGCGATCGACGCCGCCATAAAGACCGGCTACGTCGACCCGCAGCGGCTCGGCATCGCCGGCCACTCGTGGGCGGCGTATCAGATCAACTATCTCATCACGCAGACGCACCGGTTCCGCGCGGTCGAAGCGGGTGCCGCGGTGGACGACATGATCAGCGCGTACTCGGGCATTCGCCTGGAAAGCGGCGTCGTGCGCGAAGGCCAGTACGAGCACGGCCAGTCGCGCATCGGCTACGCGCCGTGGGACCGGCCCGATCTGTATTTCGAAAACTCCGGCCTCTTCCACATCAAGAACATCACGACGCCGTATCTCACGGTGCACAACGACCTCGACGGCGCCGTCCCGCAATTCCAAGGGATCGAGTTCGTCACGGCGATGCGCCGGCTGGGCAAGGAGGCGTACATGTTCGCCTTCGACGGCGAGGAGCACGGCCTGCGCGACCGCGAGCACCAGAAGTATTGGACGGTGCACCTCGACGAGTGGTTCGACCACTGGCTCAAGGGCGCGCCGCGACCGGCGTGGATGAACGGCGTCGACTACCTGCACCGCGGCGAGCGCAACGTGCGCCCGCTGTACGGCGAAACGGACTAGAGTGAACGGGCGCGCGTGGGCGGCGGCGGCGCTGCTCGCGCTCGCCGCGTGCGCGCGTGCGCCCGGACCGGGCGGCGCGAACGCGGAGCTCCGGCTCGCGATCAATGCCGAACCGCGCAGCCTCGTGCCGCTGCTTGCGCAGTCCATTCAGGACAACGAGATCCTGCGGCTGATCTACGATCCGCTCGTCGCCTGCGACGGCGCTGGGCGGCCGGTGCCTGCGCTCGCCGCGATCGTCCCGTCGCGCGCGAACGGCGGCATCTCGCGCGACGGGCTGACGGTCACCTATCATCTGCGGCACGGCGTGCGCTGGCACGACGGCACGCCGTTCACGAGCGCCGACGTCCTTGCGTCGTTCCGCGCGGTGATGGACCCGCGCAGCGTCGTGGCCACGCGTCACGGCTACGACGTCGTAGCCCGCGCCGACGCGCCCGACCCTTTTACCGTGCGCTTTCGCCTGAAGCACCCGTTTGCGCCGTTCGTCGGCACGATCTTCGCCGAGAGCGATGCACCCTTTTACGTTGCGCCGGCGCACCTGCTGCGCCGCGGGCCGCTCGCGCAGTCGCCGCTCAATGCGGCGCCGGTCGGCACCGGTCCCTTTCGCGCGGTGCGCTGGGCGCGCGGCGACCGGCTCGAGCTGGCGGCGAACGCAACGTATTGGCAGGGCAAACCCGCGCTTGCGCGCATCGTCGTGCGTTTTTTGAGCGACGAGAACACGCAGCTCGTCGGCCTGCGCAGCGGTGATCTCGACGGCGTGATCGGCATGTCGGCGAACGCGGCCGCGACCGCGCGCGGGACCACGCACGTGCGCATCGCGACGGCACCGCTCAACGCGTACTGGGGCGTGATGATGAACAACGGCGCGGGCCACGCCACTGCGGACGTGCGCGTGCGGCGTGCGCTCGCGCTGGCGATCGACGCCGCGTCGTTTCGCGCGAACGTCACCCACGGTTTTTACACGCCGCCGATCGCCGATCTGCCGGCGGTGCTGTGGGCGGCCGATCGAACGCTGCGCCCGATCGCGCACGACGTCGCGGTCGCACGCACGCTGCTGGCGTCAGCCGGGTACGGCCCGCCGCATCCGCTCGCGCTCGATCTCGCGATCCTCCAGTCGTCGCAGACGCATCGCGTCGAAGCGGTGGCGCTGCAAAGCGAGCTGAAGGCGCTCGGCGTCGACGTGCGCGTGCACGCATATCTGCCCAACGTGTACGACGCGCCGCCGTCGCAGGGCGGCATCATCTCGCGCGGGCGCTACGACCTCGCGTTCTACGGCTGGTACGCGGGCATGGATCCCGATGACAGCGGGCAGTTCACGTGCGACCAGCGCCCGCCCGTCGGATACGATCACTCGTTCTACTGCAGCGCCGAGATGGATGCCGCGCAGCGCATGGCGCTGGGGTCGAACGACGAGCCGGTGCGCAAGCGCGCGTACGCGCGCGTCGAGGCGTTGCTGCTGCGCGACGTGCCGATCGCGTTCCTCGGTTCGCCGGTTGCGATCTCGGCGCTGAGCGACCGCATCGGCGGCTTCGCGCCCTCGCTCGTGACGCAAACCGCAAACGCGCAGAAGTGGACGTTCCGACCAAGCGAGCACCGGTAGCGGGCGCACGTGCGCCGTTGCGCGAATGAGGAGCTATGATCCGGCGCCTTTCCGTCGTCTTTCTCGCCGTGCTCGTCGGCACAGCCTCGCTCGCACGCGCGCAGAGTACGACCGGGCCGGTCGCCGCTCCGCAAGCGGCGTCTACGCTGTCCCCGGCCACGCCGGCGCCCGCGCCGACACTCGGCGCGACCCCGCCGTCGGAGCCGTCTCCTTCGGCCACGGCGGCGCCCGCCGCGGCGCCTGCCGCGAGCCCGCGTCCGCTGCCGGCCGGCGCGTTCCCGTTCCCGCTCACCGCGCCCGCGGCGCAGACGTACGCGACGTTCTTGAAGACGACGACGTCGCATCAGGACGGCGTGATCGACATCCTGCGCAAGGACGACGAGCTGTACTTCGACTTGCGCCCCGAGAACTTCGACAAGACGTACATCGTCGAGCCGTCGATCGAGCGCGGTGTCGGCGGCGAAGCGTTCGCCGGGCGCGTCTACGAGCCGTTCCAAGTCACGTTCAAGCTGGTCGGCAAACGCGTTCTGTGGATCACGCCGAACACGCGCTACGTGGCCGACAAGGGCAGCGCGGCGGCGAACTCGCTCGCGATCAGCGTCGCCGATTCCGTGATCCTGTCGACCCCGATCGTCGCAGAAGACCCGGCGAAAAAGCACGTCGTCGTGTCGCCGTCGTTATTCCTCACCGACTTCGAAGGCATCGGCGCCGATCTCGGCCGCGGCGCCGCCGCGCCGTCGCTCCCCGGTCTGCTCCTGCTCGTTTCGCGCCCGTCGTTTTCCGTCGACGCGACGAAGTCGTACTATCTTTCCACCAAAGCGTTCCCGCGCAACGACGAGATCAGCGTCAACCTCACGTTCAACGGCCCGGCCAACGCGCTGCCGACGGTCCCCGACGGGCGCGGCATCCCGATCGGCGTGCACTACAGCATCGTCGCCCCGCCCGAACGTGATCCCAAATTCGTCCCGCGGCTCGCCGACGACCGCGTCGGGTATTTCATCACGGCGCGCAAACGGTACGGCAACGACCGGCTCGGTTCGCCGTTCGAGCGCTTCATCGAGCGCTGGAACCTGGACAACGGGCCGATCACGTTCTATTTGACGAACGAGATCCCGGCCGAATATCGCGACACCGTGCGGCGCGGCATTCTGGCGTGGAACGACACGTTCGCAAAGGTCGGACATCCGAACGCGATCGTGGTGAAGGATCCGCCGTCCGAACCCGGCTGGGACCCCGACGACGCCCGCTACACGAGCGTTCGCTGGATCACGTCCGATCAGCCGAACTTCAGCGCGTACAGCCCGCACGTGAGCGATCCGGACACGGGCCAGATCATTCGCGCGGAAGTGGTCATCGACGGCGAGTCGCTGCGCTCGATCAAGCGCGGCTACATCGACCGCGTGCTGCCTGCGCAGCGCGCGCGCGCCAACGCATACGCGCTCGGAACCGACCGGCTCGCGCCGGATATCCAGGCGGCCGACGGCGATCCCATGGGACCACGCAGCGAAGTGTGTTCGGTGGAAGAAGACTCCGTCGCGCAGGCCGCGCTCGGCTCGATGCTGCTCGCGCAGAACCCGCGCGTGACGCAAGCCGACCGCGAGCGCTACGCGCAGGAGTGGCTGTTCGACACCGTCATGCACGAAGTCGGCCACACGCTCGGGCTGCGGCACAACTTCCAGGGCTCGACGCAGTTCGCGATGCGCCAGCTCCACGACCCCGCGTTCACGCGCGCGCACGGCACGACGGCGTCGGTGATGGACTACACGCCGGCCAACATCGCCGCGCCGGGCGAACGGCAAGCGGACTACTTCCCGACGCGCCTCGGCACCTACGATTACTGGGCCATCGAGTACGGCTACCGCAGCTTCCCCAACGTGCACTCGTCGGCGGACGAAGCCGTCCCGCTGTCGCGCATCGCAGCGCGCTCGACGGAGCCCGGCCATGCGTACGGCACCGATGAAGACGCGACGAGCATCTCGATCGACCCGCGCATCCAGCGCTTCGACCTCTCGAACGATCCGCTCGCCTACGTCGACGAACAGTTCCGCGTCGACGCCGACGTCGCGGCGCGCTTGCTGCGGCGGTATCCCGGCGACCGGCGCACGTATCAAGACTTGCGCGCGGGGCTCATCACGGTGCTCAACAACCAGCTCAACGACGCGGAGCTCGCGACGAAGTTCGTCGGCGGCATCTACACGTCGCGCGCGCATCGCGATCAGCCCGGCGCGCCGCTTCCGTTCGTATCGATCCCGCGCGCGCAGCAGCGCCGCGCGTTCGACCTGCTCGACCGCTGGATCTTGTCTTCGCGCGCGCTGCGTTTCTCACCGGAGCTGCTCAACGCCGCCGGGCCGACCCGATTCGGGCTGCACTGGGGCGCGAACGGCGTCCGGCGCAGCGATTTCCCGATCCGCGAGGTGATCGCGGAACTGCAAGACGACGTCATCTCCGAGATGTTCTCACCGACCAACCTCGGCCGCGTCGCGGATCAACAGCTCAAAGTCCGCAAGGCCGGCGACACGATGACGCTCACCGACTTGTTCGGTTGGACGAACGCCGCGATCTACGACGATCTCGGACGTGCGTCGATCGATCCCGCGCACCGTGAGCTGCAGCGCCGCTTCGCCGATTTGCAGGAAGCGATCGCGCAGCTGCCGTCGGTGTTCGCCGATCAGCTGAACCTGCCGCGCGAGACGCAGGCGCTGGCGCGCGCGAATTTGGTGCGGTTGTCGGACCGGCTCGACGGTGCGGTGCACGCGGCGCGTGACGACGGGACGCGGGCCCACCTTCAAGACCTGCGCGTGCGGGTGCGCGGCGTGCTCAACGCGCGCAACACTCGCTCGATCTGATCGCATGACGCCGGCGCGCGTCGCCTGCCGCGTCCTCGCGCTCGCCGCCGTCGTGCTCGGGATGCGCGGCGCCGCGAGCGCGCAATTCGGAGGCTTCCAAGCGGGCCTGCAAACCTTCAGCCCCAGCGTGCCGGTGCACGTGCAGATCCGCACCAGCTCGCCGACGGACTTGGCGGTCGACGCCATCCCCGTGCCCGTCACCGTCGTGCTCGCGATCCGGCGCAACAACAGCTTCATCCGGCTCGACGAGCTCCGTGCGAAGCCCGTGCGCACGGTCCGCGACGGCATCCACCCGGACCTCGAACGCGGGCTGCTGCACGATGTGCGAATCGGCACGCTGCCGCGCGGATACTACGTGCTGGCCATCCACGCGGGCACGGGTTCGAGCGGGCTGCTCGTCGACGTCACGTCGCTCGGCGTGCTCGCGACGCGCACGCCGCACGGCGTCGTCGCGTTCGCGGTCGATCTGCAAACGATGCACGCGCTTCCCGACGTGATCGTGGAGCGGTACGCCGCGGACGCGCAAGCACCGCAAACGCGAAAAACGTCGAGCGACGGTACAGCCTCGTTCGACGACACGCCGGGCGCGGAAGTCCCCGTGACCTCGTTCGTCGCGCGCGGCGCCGACGGCTCCGCCGCGGTCGCGCAGGGCGCGGGCGCGTCCGGTGCGGCGCCCGGGGACGACGAGAACGGCGTCGTTCAAATCGACCGGCCGATCTATCGTCCGGGCCATCGCGTCGAGTACCGTGCAATCGTACGCGACGGTATGGCCGGTGCGTACGCGATCCCGGCCGGTACGCGCACGGTGAGCCTTCGCGACTCCGAGGGGCGGATCGTGTACACCGCCCAACGCGAGCTCGACGCGTTCGGAACCGTGAGCGGTGAGATTCCGCTGGCGAGCGATGCCCGGCTCGGGACGTACACCATCATGGTGGGCTACCCCGAACAATCGCGGGTGGCGGCGGAGTTTTCCGTTCAAGACTACGTCAAACCCGAGTTTACGATCGACGTCACGCCGCCCGCGACTACCGTCGGCGGTGACGAACTGCGGTTCTCGGCGAACGCGCGCTATCTGTTCGGCCGCCCCGCCGCGGGACTGCGGCTGCGCTATACCGGCTACTACCGCGCGCCCTACGTGTGGTGGCGGCACGGGGACCCGTTCCGTGGCGCTTCCTACGATGCCGGGCCGCCGCCGGTTTCGGGCAACGTCACGGTCGACGCCGCTGGGCACGCAACGATCGCCGTGCGCACCCCGGCCGTGCACA
>JAXDMA010000131.1:0-4676 GCA_034666305.1 Vulcanimicrobiota bacterium | reverse complement strand
AACGATGCGTGGACCGTCTGGCCGGGTTCGACGACGCGGCCGGGCGAGACCACGAGGGTGCGGAGGCCTTCCGGGAGCAGGGGCGTGTCGGGAGCGAAAACATCCGTGAGCGTGCGCATCTGTGGGTTACGGTGCGGAGAACACCTGCCGGGACCCTGCCTACGGAAGTCACATGGCGACGGCGGCCGTTAGTAGATCAGTTCGTCGAGATCGGAGATCGTCGCGCCGCCGCGCAAAATCCACAGGTCGGAGTTGTAGCCGATCGTGCCGATGAACGGCGGTCCGTTCCCCACGAGGGCGTTAGCGACGACGACCGCATTGCCGGACGCGTCGAAATGCTCGATCGTGCCGTTGCGCGTGATCGCCCAGAGGGTCGTGAACCCATCGCTTGCGCCGGGGATCAGCGAGACGACCACGTCGCCGGCGGGATACTCGGTGATGTGGCCCGTCGCGTTGTCCATGCGGCCGAGTTTTGGTGCGTTCGCTTCGGCGAACCACGTGTCGTTCGTCGTATTGCCGACGATGACGGATGGGCCGGCGTTCGCGGTCGGAATGGCGAACTCGACGACGGTATGATCCGGTTTCAGCCACCCGATCGCGTTCGTGCCGGGATCGGTGAAGAAAACACCGCCGCCGAGATTGTTCAGCGCGACTGACGCGGGCGCGCTGCCGGCGATACCGACGGGATACTCCGTGAACCCGCCGGCCAGCGTCATCAACCCGATCTTCGCCGCGGTCTGCTCCGCGAACCAGAGCTGGAAATGCCCTGCATCGTACGCGATGCCGGCGAGGCCGGCGTTGGGGGTGGGCACGGAACGCTCGGTGATGGTGCCGTTCGTTTGCAGCGTGCCGATCGTGTCGGGGACCTCCGTCACGAAGAACGGCGCGCCGCCTCCGCCGAGAACGCCGTTGACGTTGGTGTAGACGATGTGGCGCGGCTCCTTGCCGCTCGCCACCGCGAACTCGGTGAAGACGTTGTTCGCCGAGAGCGTGCCGATCTTGTGCGCCGCCGGCTCGGTGAACCAGAGGTCCCTCGTGTCGAAGCGCTGGACGAGGTCGGCGTTGGCGAGGTTCGCGAAGATCTGCTGCGCGAGCCGGAAGCCGGGCACGACGTTGATCGTCGACGAGGCGCCCAGTGTATGACCGTCGACGTTGCTCGTCGCCGTGATCGTGTACGTGCCGCTGCCGTACCGCCCGTTGTAGACGAGCGCGATGGTGTCGTTCGGTGACGTGATCTGACCGCCGCCCGGCGATCCGCCGTTCACGCTGAAGCGGAACGTCGCGCCCGAAGGTATCCCCGTCGATTGCATGTTGATGTTGATCGGAAAGTTGAACGGGTCCGTACCGGTAATCTGCGTTCCGGAGGCATCGAAGACCGCGACCGTGAGCGTTACCGAGGTCGTGGTTCCGTTCGAGGGGATCGAGCCCTGGGGCGACGTGATGGTGACCGACGCGGGAACGCCGAGCAGCGAGATGACGACGTGGTTGGCGCTGCTCTCAATGATCTGCTGCGTGACGGACGCACTCGCCAAGAGACTCCCCGACGTGCGCCCGTCGCTCGTGAGCGCGCCGTCGAACGTGGCGAGGGCAACGGTGTCGTTGCCGAGCGGCAGGTCGACGACGATCGTGCACGTGCGGGCCCCGCCCGTCGAGGTGCAATTCGGCGCCCCCGCCGCGAGGCTGAACGCTCGCGCGGGAGTCGGCGCGCCGTTCAAGCTGATCGATCCCGATTGCGTGCCGTTCGAGACGAAGGCCGGCCGGCGCGCGGCAGACTGCTGCGGGCGCACCGGTATCACGATGGTGAGCTGCGCCGATACGGTCTTCGCATCACGTTGCGGGGACGGCGTGACGACGGAGCCGTGAGCGCCGCCGCACGATACGGTGGCGAGCGCGGCGAGCAAGGCGAACGCGAGTCGTCTGTTCATCATTACTTCGCGGTCACGTCAGACGTGGTCACGGTGACCGGCACGGCGACCGATTGCGCGAACGTGTCCGTGAACGTGACCGCACAACTTCCGGGGGCGATCCCGGTGATCGTGAACGATCCGGCAACGCCCGCGGCGGCGACCGAAGCGATTCCCGCACACGGCGCGGCGTTGACGGCGAACGCGCCGCCGTAACCGACTTCGCCGACGGACACAGTGACCGGCGAGGCGACCGCCGTGATCTTCACCGTGGCCGGTAAGACGCCCGGTGCGCCTGCCGGGTGCGGAGTCGATGAGCTTCCTCCGCCCCCGCCCCCGCCTCCGCCTCCGCCACACCCGGCCAGCACCACGACAACGGCGAACGGCACGGCAGAAAACCGCGCCTTGGAAAGCAACACCATGGACGATGATTCGTGAGGCGCCGGCGGCTCCCTTATGTGCGTAACCGTTCAGAACGGAAAGCACCGCAAGCGGGCGAACGGCTAAGTCATGATCGTCATCGCCGACGACCTGACCGGCGCGACCGACGCAGGATTACAGTACGCCAAGCGCGGTCTGCGCACGACCGTGTGGCTGGACTGCGACGCCAACCCGCGCGAGGCCGGTAGCGCCGTGATCGCGTTCGACCTGGACACGCGCGCCGCGAGCCCGGACGATGCGCGGCGGCGAATGCAATCGCTGCTCGGGCGTTTGCATCCGCTGTCGCCGTCGCGGATCGTCAAGAAAATGGACTCGACGCTGCGCGGAAACCTGGGTTCCGAGCTTCGCGCGCTCATGGACGCATTGCCCGATGCGGTGGCGATCGTGTGCCCGGCGTTTCCGAAGCAGGGACGGGCGTGCCGCGACGGTACGGTGTTCGTGCACGGCGCACGCGTCGACCAAAGCGATTTCGCACGCGACCCGCTGTCGCCGGTACGCGATGCGCGCGTGGCGGCGCAACTCGAAGCGCCGGCGGCGCTGCTGACGCTCTCGGCGCTGCGCGCCGGCGCAGCCAACGCGAACGATGAAATCGAACGCGCACGAACGCAGGGCATCCGCATCGCGGTAGCGGACGCGGAAACCGACGACGACCTGCGCACGCTCGCAAGCCTCGCGAACCTCCGCGACGACATCATATGGGTAGGCTCAGCGGGCCTCCTGGAATATGTTGCGGACAACGAGGCCTCACGTCACCCTGAGCTTGTCGAAGGGTGCGCCACTATCGTCCCATCAGCGAAGGGGCCGGTCGCGTTCGTCGTCGGCAGCCGCACGGACGTGACGCAGCGGCAAATCGAAACGTTCGCGGCACAACCCGGCAGCCACACCGAGCTGATCCACGCCACCGACCTGATCGAAAACTCAGCCGCCGTCGAGCGCAAAGCCGCCGGGGCGGCAGACGCGCTACGACGCGGCTTGGACACGCTGATCGCGGTCGAGGGGGATTGTGCCGACGACGCGCACGGCGCGAGCCGGCGAATCCGCGAGCGACTGGTCGCGATGGTGGACCAGAGCGTTCGTTCCGGCAGCGGCGCAACGGTGGTGCTCAGCGGCGGCGACGTGGCGCGGGCGTTCTGCGAACGCCGCGGCATCCGCGGCCTCGAGCTGATCGCGGAAGTGGCACCGGGAGTCCCAATCGCGCGAGCTATCGGGGCGAATCTCTTCGTCGTGACGAAAGCGGGCGGCTTCGGCCAGGCGACCACGTACGTCGACATCGCGACCGCCCTCCACGCAAAGGTTCCCACATGAGCGCCCCCGCGACCGAGCGCGAAAACCTCCCCATCATCGGAATCACGATGGGCGACGCCGCCGGCGTGGGCCCGGAGATCATCGCGAAGACGCTGGCCGATCCGACATGGTACGACAAGTGCCGCCCGTACGTAATAGGCGACGCGACCGTCATGCAGCGCGCAATGAACCTCGTGGGCTCAACGCAAACGCTACGCAACGTGGGTGGCGGATCAGCCCCATGTCACCCTGAGCTTGTCGAAGGGTGCGCCAGCCAACTCGATATCGTGGATCTCGGACTACTCACCGCCGATGACGTTCCGTTCGGTAAGCTCTCACCGAAAGCCGGCGACGCGGCGTTCCGCTACATCGAATGCGCGAACCGGCTCGCGCTCGATGGCTTCCTCGATGCGATCTGCACGGCGCCGCTCAACAAAGAAGCGCTGCATGCCGGCGGTCACAACTATCCCGGACACACCGAGATTCTCGCGGACTTGTCGGGCACCAAAGAGTACGCGATGATGCTGACGGCGCCGAACCTGCGCGTGATCCACGTGACCACGCACATCGGCCTCGTCGATGCGATCAAGCGCGTCACGCCGGACCGCGTCTACACCGTGATCCGCCTCGCGCACGAGACGCTCGTCCGCGCCGGTATCGAGCAGCCGCGCATCGGCGTCTGCGGCATCAACCCGCACGCGGGCGAAAACGGCCTCTTCGGCTACGGCGAAGAGGAAAAGCAAATCGCACCCGGCGTCGCGCGCGCCGTAGCCGAAGGAATCGCCGTCGACGGCCCACTGCCGGCAGATACGCTGTTTTTTCGCGCGGCGCGCGGCGACTTCGACATCGTGGTCGCGATGTATCACGATCAGGGGCACGGACCAATCAAGGTGCTGGGTTTGGAAGCCGGCGTGAACATTACCGTCGGACTGCCGTACATCCGAACGAGCGTGGACCACGGCACGGCGTTCGACATTGCAGGGACGGGTAAAGCGGAGGACGGTTCGATGCGCGCGGCGCTCGCCGCGGCGATCGAGCTCGCTCCGA
>JAXDMA010000130.1:0-2619 GCA_034666305.1 Vulcanimicrobiota bacterium | reverse complement strand
TCGACGGATTCGAGCTTGAAGTTGCCGTTACCGGTCGCGATGAAGCGCATGTGGCCGTACTGGATCTCCAGCAGCGCGTGCATCGAGTTGCCGGTTGCGGCGTTGCACGGCGAGACATTGATCGTCGCGCCGCCCTCCCCGCCCGGGAACGAAAACGGATCGGGATGCAGGTAGGCCGATCCGATCTGCCCCCACAGTTGGAGGTTGACCTCCGGGCACGACGGATCGAAGCCCGGCGGAACGTTTCTCGCTACCAGCGTGTAGTTGAACGTTTTGTTCACCGTTTGCGTGGCGCGCACTGCGGATTTTGCTTGGGACGACGCGGCACCCGTGCCCGCCGGGACGCTCATGCTGCCTCCGCCGCCGCAACCGGCGAGGAAAAGCGCCGCTAGACCGATGGTCAAGGAACGTTTCATTCCAAATACCCCTCTTGGATGAAGCCTACGCTACGCCAAAACGGAGACGCGCCCAAGTGTCGAGCGACACAGCGTAGGACACGTTATCTTCGCGACAGCAACGTGCGCCGCCTACGTAAAAGAACCGCGCGCGCACGGGTCATGCTGATGCAGTGTGCTGCGGTTGCCGGGAGCGGACGTGTCCCTGGCGTACCTCACCGGCATGATCTTCCAACCCGAGTTCGAGACCCTCGAACGGCGCGCGCTCGAAGCGTTGCAGCTCGAGCGGCTACAAGCCCTCGTCGAACGGTTGCGGGATGCGAACGACGTGTACCGCACGCGCCTGCGCGGCGTCGCCACGCCGCGTTCGCTCGACGACCTGGCGGCGCTGCCGTTCAGCACGAAGGCCGACATGCGCGACGCCTACCCCCTGGGTCTTCTCGCGGTCCCGGAAAAGGCGCTCGCGCGGATTCACGCCTCGTCGGGGACCACGGGCAATCCCACGATCGGCGCGTACACGAAGGAAGACGTGCGCGTGTTCGGCGAGGTCGTGGCGCGCAGCTTCGCTGCGGGCGGGATCGCGCCGGGCGACATGTTCCAAGTCGCCTGGGGCTACGGCTTGTTCACCGGCGGCCTGGGTGGGCACGGCGGCTGCGAGACGCTCGGCGCGTGCGCCATCCCGGCGTCCAGCGGCAACACGGCGCGCCAGATGCAGCTGCTGTGCGATCTGCCCGTGATCGGCATCGGGTGCACGCCGTCGTACGCGCTCGTGCTGGCAGAACGCCTGCGCGCTGAAAACCGCCGGCCTAAAGCGCTCAAGTACGCGATCTGCGGCGCGGAATCGTGGACGCGCGAGATGCGCGCCGAGCTCGAAGAGCTGTTCGGCGTCATCGCCACCAACATTTACGGCCTGACCGAGATCATCGGCCCCGGCGTCGCGCAGGAGTGTCTCGCGAAGCAAGGCATGCACGTCCAGGAAGATCACTTTCTCGTCGAGATCATCGACCCCGAAACCGGCGCGCCGCTGGCCGACGGGGAGCGCGGCGAGCTGGTCATCACCACGCTGACGCGCGAAGCGATGCCGGTCGTGCGCTATCGCACGCGCGATCTCACCTCGCTCGTGCGGGAGAAGTGCGCGTGCGGCCGCACCACCGCGCGCATCGATTGGTTCACCGGGCGCGTCGACGACATGCTGGTCATTCGGGGCGTGAACGTGTTCCCGTCGGCGATCGAAGAAGTGCTGCTGCGATTTCCGGAGCTGTCGCCGAATTACCGCATCTTCGTGGACCGCCCGCCGAACGGGCTCGACACGCTGCTGGTGGAGGTCGAGCATCATCCCGGCGCGGCCGTCGACGACGTCGACGCGCTCTCGCGCACCGTGACGGGCCGGCTTTCCGAGACGCTGCTGGTCTCGCTGGAGACGCGCGTCGTGACACCCGGAACCATCGAACGGATCGAGGCAGGGAAGGCCAAGCGCGTCATCGACCGGAGGACGGTATGACCCCTTCGACAAGCTCAGGGCAGGCTGCGGTCGTCGTCACCGAGCACCCGCACGAGCACGTCGCGCTGGTGCGGCTCAACCGCCCCAAAGTGCTCAACGCGCTGTCGAACGCCGTTGCGGCGCAGCTCGCCGAGACGTTCGCGGTTCTCGATTCCAACGGCGTCACGCGCGCGGTCGTGCTCACCGGCGACGACCGCGCGTTTGCGGCCGGCGCAGACATCGCGGAGTTCGCCGCCGAAGGCCCTCGGCTCGAGGAATGGGACCGGCTGTGGTCGATCGGAATCCCCGTGATCGCCGCGGTGCGCGGCCTCGCGCTGGGCGGCGGCCTGGAGCTGGCGATGTCGTGCGACTTGATGATCGTCGCCGATGACGCGCGGCTGGGCCAGCCGGAGATCAACCTCGGCGTGATGCCGGGCGCGGGCGGCACGCAGCGGCTTACGCGCGCCGTCGGCAAGGCACTCGCGACGGAGATGGTGTTGCTGGGGCGCGAGCTCAGCGGGCGCGAAGCCGAGCTGCACGGGCTCGCGAACCGCTCGGTGCCGGCCGAACGCGTGCTGCCCGTCGCGCTGCAGCTCGCGCGCGCGCTCGCAAAACAAGCGCCGCACGCCGTGCGCGTCGCGAAGCGCGCGATCTCCCAGGCGTTCGAGCAGTCGCTGCATGCCGCGCTGCTCGACGAGCGCCGCGCGTTCTACGGGCTGCTGCAAACGGAGGACGCGCGCGAAG
>JAXDMA010000129.1:0-8611 GCA_034666305.1 Vulcanimicrobiota bacterium | reverse complement strand
GACCGCCGGCAATTTCTCCGTGCGAAAGACCATGAGTCCGTCGGTGAACACGAACGCCGGATATTGGGTGGTCGCGTTCTCTGCCGTCTCGTATCCAGCCGGCACGAAGACGCGCACGGTTCGCGTGCTCGGAAACGTTCTGCTGCGCAGCGTCAGCATGTCGACTGAGTTCCGTGAAGCCGAGTTCCGGCGCGACGGGGCGTGCGCACACCCCGCAGCAATGGCCGACGTTCCCAACGCAGCAAGCAGCTCACCGCGGGTCATCGGTTAGAGCTGTTCGAGATGCGCGTCGACGTAGCGCCGGTACTTCGCGTAGGCGGCGCCATAGGTCGATTGCAGCGCGGGGTTCGGCTGTGTCGGCTCGTCGTAGCCGGCCGCGTGTGCCGCCGTGCGCGCGTCGTCGACGAGGCCGACGGCCTGCGCGGCGAGCAGGGCGGCACCGAAGGCGGACGCCTCTTGCTCGTGCGGCTGCACCGCGGGCACGCCGAATACGTCCGCCAGCAGTTGCCGCACCAGCGGCGCCTTCGTGAGCCCGCCGCTGAGCAATAACCGGTTCGCGGGGCCGACGAGCTCGCGCATCACGTCGTACACCGCGTACACGCCGAAGACGACGCTCTCGAACGCGGCGCGCAGAATCGTACGCCGGTCGTGCGCGAGATCCAGCCCGTCGAACGCGCCGCGCAGCGCACTGTTCCAGTACGGTGCGCGTTCCCCGGCGAAAAACGGCAGCACGACGAGACCTTGCGCGCCGGCCTCGATCTCCTGGGCGAGTGCCGCCGCGTGCGCGAAGCGTTCGCCCTTCGGAAACTCGTACAGCAGGAGCCCGAAGATCCAGTCGAGCGATGCTCCGGCGGCGCTCGTGGGTCCGCCGACGACGTAGTGCGTGTCGTCCGCGCAGTAGCAGAACGTGCGCGCTTTCGTATCGAGGATCGGCGAATCCGCGAGGACGCGCACGGCGCCCGACGTGCCGAGCGTCAGCGCGACGTCGCCGTGCACCCCGCCGACGCCGACGTTCGCGAGTGGTCCGTCCGCCGACGCGAGCACCACCGCGGTGAGCCCGGTGAGTCCGAGCTCGCGCGCGACCGCGGGCCGGAAGCGGCGCAGCGCCGTCGACGGCAGCGCGGGCCGCGACAAGCGCTCCGCGCCGACGCCCGCGAGCTCGAGCGCGCGCGCGTCCCAATCGCGCGTGTGCAAGTCGAGCATCCCCGTCGCCGACGCGATCCCGTGATCCACGAGCCATTCACCCGTCCAGCGGAACACCACCAGCTCTTTGAGCCCGACGAACCGGTGCGTTCGCGCGAACAGCGCGGGATCGTTCTGCGCGAGCCAGCGCAGCTTCGCGATCGGCAACATCGGATGCATCGGCGCGCCCGTCTTCGCGTACAGCTCCAGGGCGGAGCCGTCGGCGCGCCAGCCGTCCGCGATCGCGTGCGCGCGCCGGTCCATCCACGTAATGACGCGCGACAGCGGCTCGCCGGCGTCGTCGACGCACAACACGCCGTGCATCGCGCTCGAAAAACCGATCGCCGCGACCTCGCTGCCGCGCATGCGCACGTCGGCCAGCACGCGCGCGAGCACTTGCATCGTCGCTCGATACACCACGTCGGCGTCCTGCTCGACGAAGTCCGCCTGCGGCGTCTCGAGCCCGTAGAACTGCGACCCGCTCGCGATCTCGCGCCCGCCGGTGGTGATGGCGAGAACCTTCACCGCCGACGTGCCGAGATCGATGCCCACGACGACCGTGGGTGCGCTTTGTTCCTGCGTGCTAGGCGTAACTTGGCTCCGGGATCTTGTCGATGCGCCCGAGGATCACCACGTACGAGAAGATGCCGACGATCAAGATGACCGCCGCGGTGATCAGCGCAACGTGGAACGAACCCGTGCGCGCGACGACGATGCCGGTGATCGTCGGCGCGAAGAATCCGGCGACGTTGTTGAGGAAGTTCATGATTCCGCCGACTTGGCCCGTGCTGTTGTTGGGCGCGATCAGCGCCGGGATCGACCAGCCCACGGGCGCGTGGAACGAGATGCCGGCGACCGCCAGCGTGATCCACGCGACGGCGACGTTGATGTCCTTGGTGTACGCCGCGCCGATCACGGCGAAGCCCAGGATCAGGCCGACGATAAGCACGGTCTTGCGCACGCGGTTCGCGTCGGCGCCGCGTTTGATCAAGTAGTCCACGAGCCAGCCGCCGACGATGAGATCGGTCAGCGTGCCGACGCCCCAGATCAAGAACACGTAGCCGCCCGCTTTGAGGATGTTCACGCCGAACGTGGTCTGCAGATACGTCGGCAGCCACGTCAGCAAGAATGCGAACAAATAGCCGTATGCGGCGAACCCGATCGTCAGCCCCCACACTTTGCGCTGCGAGATGAGATAACCCAGACTCGCGCCGCGCGGGCGTTCGCCGGCCGGCGTCTCGGGCTCGCCGCCGCCTTCCCGAATGTACTGCGCCTCGGCGTGCGTAAGCCGCTTGTCCGCACTCGGGTTGCGATAGAAGATGTAGAACAGGAGGAAGAACACGAGGCTCAGCGCGGCCGTCGACCAGAACATCCCGCGCCACCCGAATTGCACGAGCAGATACGCGGTGAATGCGACGCCGACCGCGTTCGAGAGTTTCGCAGCGGCGTCGAACAGCGACGTCGCGAGCCCGCGCTCGCTGCGCGGGAACCAATATCCGACGGCCTTCGCGTTGGCGGGAAACGTCGGCGCTTCGGCGAGGCCGAGGAACAATCGCGCCGTGTAGATCAGTCCGAAATTCGGTGCGAGCGCGGTGCACGCCGCGGCGATGCTCCACAAAAACGCGGCGATTCGGGAGATCACGGTGACGCCGTAGCGGTCCAGGATGTAGCCGACCGGGATCTGCGAGAACGCGTACACGGCGAAGAACGCGCTGCTCAGGTAGCCGAACTCCACGGGCCCCAGCCCCAGCTCGTCGTGCAGGGGCTTGGACGCCACCGAGAGCGCGCCGCGGTCGATGTAGTTGACCAAGACCCCAAAGCCGAGGATCAGCGCGATGCCCCAGCGCAGATTGGTGACCCGCTCCGCGGGCGCGATGATGCTGCGTTGCACGAGTTGGTTCTCCCGTTGCCGGATTGGTAGATTCTTTGTTCCGCCCGAGCGCGCTAAGAAACATCCGGCCGCGCGCCGAACCCGGTCGTGGATGAGACGCACGCCGCCCTGGGTGTTCGTGGCCGCAGCCGGGATCGAGCTTGCGGTCCTGCTGCTGTGCGCCTGGGGGATGGAACAGGGGCGGTACGCGGGCGAGCACGAGCCCGCCCCGCTGCCCCCGTCGCCGCCCGAGCCGGAGGCGCTTCCGATCGTGCAGGCGGTGGCGCCGCTGCCGCTGGGCCCGATGTTCGGCCCGCCGCCGGCGCGGCCGCCCGAGGTCGCGGGGCTCGCCCCCGTTCCGCCGTTCGTCGTCGAGCCGGCCGACGCCACCACCCAGATCGTCGGCGGCAGAGCGGGCGACGGCGGATTCACGTTCGGATTCTACGGCGACGGAGATATGCGTTTCGTGGACGTTGACGGCGGGCGCTACACCGGAAAGGTTGACAGCGCTCGGGCGCGGATGCGCGAGGTCGACGGGACACGCGCGTTCACCGTGCAGATCGGGGTCGCCGCGGACAAGCGGCTGCAGGCGACCTTTACGGGCGGAGCCCACGATGCCGAAACCATCGCATTGGAACCGCTCGTCGGATGGAGCGTCGCATGAACGTCCTCGATCGTCTCGATACCACGCTGCGCGTCGTGGGCGGCGCCCGCCTCGAAGGAAGCGTCGAGATCCAAGGCGCGAAGAACGCCGCGCTGCCCATCATGGCTGCCACGCTGCTCGCGCGCGGCAAGGTGACGCTGCACCGCGTGCCGCGCATCACCGACGTATCGGTGATGTGGTCGCTGCTGGAGGCGCTCGGCGCGCGGCTGTCGCTGGACGATCGCAACACGATCACGATCGACGCGGCGAACGTCAACAAGTTCCGCGCGCCGTACGCGCTGGTGCGCAAGCTCGCGGCGTCGTTCGATTTGTGCGGGCCGCTGCTCGGACGCTTCGGCCGCGCCGAAGTGCCGCTGCCCGGCGGGTGTATCCTCGGCACGCGCGCCACCGACATGCACGAGGCGGCGTTTCGCTCGCTGAGCGCCGACGTGTCGGTCGAGCACGGTTACCTCGTCGCGAGCGCGCCCAAGGGGCGCTTGAGCGGCGGCGAGATCGAGTTCCGCATGCCGTCGGTAGGCGCGACGAAGAACGCGATGCTGGCGGCGGTCACCGCCGCCGGCGACACGATCATTCACAACGCCGCGATGGAACCCGAAGTGGTCGACCTCGCGAACTTTCTCGTCGCGATGGGCGCGAAGATCGCCGGCCAAGGCGGGGACACGCTGCGCATCACGGGCGTCGCGGAACTGCACGGCGTCGAGTACGAGATCGTTCCCGACCGCATCGCCACCGGCACGCTGCTGATCGCGGGCGCGATCACGCGCGGCGACGTGACGGTGAAGAAAACGCGTCCCGACGACGTGCTCGCGTTGCAGCTCGCGCTGGGCGAGTGCGGCGTGAAAGTGTCCAACGGCGACGACTGGATTCGCGTGCAAGCCGGCACGGTCAAAGGCGGCACCGACGTCGTCACCGCGCCGCATCCCGGATTTCCGACCGATTTACAGCCTCAGATGCTGTCGTTCTTGTGCACGGCGCCGGGCGTGAGCGTCGTCGAAGAGTCCATCTTCAACGCGCGGTTCTCGTACGTCAACGAGCTCGTGCGCATGGGCGCCGACGTGCGCGTCGCGATGGACAACAACACGGCTTTGGTCAAAGGCGTAACGCAGCTGTCCGGCGCGCCGGTGGAAGCGCCCGACATTCGCGCAGGTGCCGGACTCGTGCTGGCCGGCCTCGGGGCCGTCGGCGAGACGGAGATCATCGGCCTGGAGTACATCGACCGCGGCTACGAGCGGCTGGAAGAAACGCTGTCGTCGCTGGGCGCGCAGGTGCAGCGCTCGAGCGGCATCGTCCCGTTCCACGAACCGACGGGCACGTTCGAAACAAGCGTGTACCCGAGCGTCTAAGCCCGCGTTCGCGCCGCGACTACCACGATCTCGACCTTGAATTCCGGTTTGGCGAGACGCGCTTCCACGGTTGCCCGCGCCGGCGGGTTCGCGCGGTCGACCCATGCGTCCCACACCGCGTTCATCTCCTCGAACGTCGCGATGTCGGCGAGATAGATCGTCGCCGACAGAATGTGCTCCTTGTCGCTGCCGGCGAGCGCCAGCGTCGCTTCCAGCCGCGCGAGAATCTGACGCGTCTGGCCGGCGACGTCGGCTGACGCGTCGTCGGGGATGTGCCCAGCCGTATAGACCGTTCCGTTGAAGACAACCGCGCGGCTCATGCGTGGGCCGGGCTCGATGCGCTCGATGCTCATGGTTGACTTTCCGCCGTCCGGGGGGCGCCGTCCCGCTTTGGCGCCTAGAACATTTGCCGCGGTGCCGGAAATTGTTCGAGAAGCTCCTCACAGCGTGCATGGTGAACGATCCACCGCGGCAAGTCATGGTCGATCCAAGCTGCGACTTCCAGAATTCGCCGGTATTCGGTGCGGGGCTGTTTATTGTGAATCGGCTCGTGGTGAGCAATGCGATTTCGGAAATCCTTGACGCGCAACAGCTCGCCGTAGATCAGGCCTCGATTTGTGTTCGACCCGCGCGGAAAATTCTGAAATGCGTGGTGCAGTCCGGCGTTCCAAAGCAACCGGACGCGATTGCCGTTCGGGCCGACGTCGATGAGCTTCGTCCAGAACCCGAAGTGCAATCCCGCCACCACGTGCGGCGGGTCGACGCGTTTTCGGGCTCTCGTCAGGCGGTTCGCGACTTCGGCGACCGATGCGGTGAGATCAAACGCCGACGTGCGAAAGCGACGCGCTCTCGCGCGACTTCGAGCGCTTGAAGCGGCCCGTAAAACGCCGCGGCAAGAGCGGTGTTCCAAACGTAAAGCTCGAGCGTCGCACGAGTGGCCGGGAGTGTGCCGTACGAACCCAGCCGGTCGGCGCTCAGCAGCGACTCTAGCTTGGCTAACTCGCCAGTAGTATAAGCAAACACCTTGACCGCCACATACGCTGGGGCTACAATCCATCGGTAAGCCCCGGCTGCCCCCCCTGCGCGCGAGCGCATGCGGCTCCGGGGCGCTTCTTTGGCCGTTTGGTCCGAAAGGATCGATTCCGTCGTCAAGGCGGCTGAGGAATCCGGGGCCGGGGGCCGAACCCCTAAGAGCCGTTTTCAACAGCGGCTCCGTCGCGTGTCCGCGAGCGGAGCCAGTCCTTGGAGCACTGTCATCGACATCGGGATCGATCTTGGTACCGCCAACGTCCTCGTCTACGTCAAGGGCAAAGGCATCGTGTTGCGTGAGCCCTCCGTCGTCGCAAAGGACGTGCGCACCAACAAGACGCTCGCCGTCGGTGAAGAGGCGCGGCTGATGCTCGGCAAGACGCCGAGTAACATCCAAGCGATCCGCCCGTTGCGTGACGGCGTGATCGCCGACTTCGAAGTGACCGAAGCAATGCTCGGATATTTCATCAAGAAGGTCACGCGCCAGCGTTCGTTCTTCGCGACGCTCTTTCGGCCCAAGCCTTCGGTCGTGATTTGCGTTCCGGCGGAGATCACGTCGGTCGAGGAGCGCGCGGTTCGCGACGCCGCGAAGCTCGCCGGCGCGAAGTCGGTCGACATCATCGAAGAACCGATGGCCGCCGCAATCGGCGCCGGGCTCCCGATCGACGGACCTTCGGGCAATATGGTCGTCGACATCGGCGGCGGTACCACGGACGTCGCCGTCATCTCGCTGGGCGGCATCGTCGTGTCGCAGTCCATTCGCGTAGCCGGCAACAAGCTCGACGAGGCGATCATCCGCCACATCCGCCGCGTCTACAATCTCATGATCGGCGAGCGCACGTCCGAGGAGATCAAGATCAAGATCGGCTCCGCCTATCGGCTCGAGCAAGAGCTTGCGATGGAGATCCGCGGACGCGACCTGATCAACGGCCTGCCCAAGACCGTGAAGATCACCTCGGAGGAAGTGCGCGAAGCGCTCTCCGAGCCGGTGCAGGCGATCGTCGAAGCGGTCAAGGCCGTGCTCGAAAAGACGCCGCCCGAGCTGGCGGCCGACATCATCGACCGCGGCGTCATCCTCACGGGTGGCGGGGCGCTGTTGCGCGGCCTGGACACGCTGCTTGGCGAGGTCACAGGGATTCCGGTTATCGTGGCCGATGACCCGATGTCGTGCGTCGCAATCGGCACCGGGCAGCGTGTCGGGTACACCGGCAAGATGAATTTCTAAGGGCGCGACGCTCCCGCACCGCGAGATCGTTCAATCGACGTGACGACCCATCGGTTCTTGAATCTCTTGCTGCCGCTCGGCCTCGTGCTGACGTGCGGGACGACCGCGCTCGCGGCACCCACGCCCTCGCCCTCGGCGCCGGGCCTGCAAACCGCGGCGTACCGGATCGAGACCGACGAAACGAAGGCCAACTTCAACACCGGTGATTTCACGATGCCGCACCGCGTACGATTCTTTCGCCCCGGAACCGACGCGATCGGCGACCGTGCGCAGGGAAACTCCAAGCGCGGCACCGTTTCGCTGTTCGGCAACGTCGTGGTGCACGACAGCGGCAACGCGTCCGAAGCGAGCGACGCGGCGTATAAAGGAAGCGGTCCCGCGACGCTGACGTGCGATCAGCTCGACGTCGATTCAAAGGCGCGCGTGTACACCGCGACCGGAAACTTTCACTTCACGCAAGGCACGCGCACCGGCAGCGCGAATCGCGCGATGCTCGACCGCACCGCGGGGACGCTGCACCTCGAAGGCAACGTCCACCTCAGCGACAACGGCTCGACGATTTCGGCGAACGTCGTCGACTACAACCTCAACACCAAGGACGTCCAAACGCACGGAAGCCCGACGATCATGACGCAGCCGGCCACGCAGCAGCCCGCGCCCGCACCGCGCGCGACGCCCGCCGCAGCGCGGCACACGCCCGCGCCGCGCCGGACGCCCACGCGCGCGCCGTCGCCGAAACCGAGCGGGACTCCGTAAATGCCGCTGCGATCGCTCGCACGCACGTCGCTCGCGGGGATCGCGCTCGTCGCGCTGTGCGCGGGCGTCGCACCGCCACCGTCGCCGTCCCCGTCACCGGCGTCACCGTCGGCATCAGCGTCGCCGCGAGCGTCGCTGCAGACGCCGGAATACCGGATCGAGACCGACGACATCACGCGCAAGGGCAACGGGGATTTCACGATGCCGCACCACGTCGCGTTCTCGCGGCCGGGCAGCGACGGCACGGCGGATCGTGCCGAAGGCAACGACAAGCGCGGCACCGTGTCGCTGTTCGGCAACGTCGTGGTGCACGACAACGGCAACGCGCCCGAAGCCGGTTCGCAAGACGAGTACGCGAAAGGCGGGCCGTCGACGCTGACGTGCGATCAGCTCGACGTCGATTCGAAATCGAAGATCTACACGGCGATCGGGCACGTGCACTTCACGCAGGGCGCGCGCGACATGGTCGCCGATCACGGCGTCCTCAACCGCAAGACCGGCATGCTGCGGCTCGAAGGCCACGTCAAGACCAAAGAAAACGA
>JAXDMA010000128.1:0-4647 GCA_034666305.1 Vulcanimicrobiota bacterium | reverse complement strand
TCATCCGCCGGATCGGCGCTGTCCGCGTTCGACGCGAGGTTGATCCCGAACCCGATCTCCGGCCGGCCCTTGCGTTGCAAGCGCGCTTCGAGCGCCGCCGCGCCTTCGTTCGGAAACCCCATCCGGTTGATCACGGCGCCGTCGTCGGGCAGCCGGAACACGCGCGGACGCGGGTTACCGCGCTGCGCACGCGGCGTCACGCCGCCGATCTCGACGAAACCGAACCCGTGCGCGCCCATCCGCTCGTACACGCGGCCGTTCTTGTCGAAGCCGGCGGCGACGCCGATCGGGTTCGTCAGCGTGCGCCCGAAGAGCGTCGTGGCAAGCACGGGATCGTCGTCGCGCGGCTGCCCCGGCACGACGTTGAGCTCGAGCGCGCACATCGTGAGCTCGTGCGCGTCCTCGGGATCGAGCATGTGCAGGAGAGGCTTGGCGTAGGTGTACGGGTCGAACACTGCGCTACCCAACCCCGAGCGGCTGCAGCCCAAGCGGCGCGAAATGGCTCCACGAATCCGTCACCGCGCCGCCGATTCGCATTCCGATCGCGCTCGGCCGCCCGGCGACGAGGAAGCACGTCGTCAACTCCTCACCGTCGATCTCGCTGCCGTCCGCGCGGCGCACGTGCCGCCGCGGCGCGCGCACGTATCGCTGGAACACGACGGGCTGCTCGGTGATCGACGGTATGTCGCGCTCACCGCTGGCGACTTCCTCGCCCGCCGCATCGAGGATCGAGACGCCGATCCCTTCGCGCCCGAGCACCGGCTTGCGCACGTATGCCGTGCCGTCGTCAGGACGATCGAGATACGTCGGCAAGAACACGCGCGCGATCGCGTCGCGCTCCGCGGCATCGAAGTACTCGCCGCGTTCGTACAAGCCCCAGATCAGCGCCTGCGCGGCCTTGGACTGCAGCAGCAGTGCGGACGGCGGGTTCAGCAGCCGGCACGCGCCGCGCGCGACCGCGTCGAACAGCGCGGCGCCGCCCGGGTCTGCCGCGAAATGCTCCAGCGGATACCACCGGTAGAGCACGTCGAGGCGCCCCACACCGTCGAAGACTTCGCCGTCGACGACGTCGAGCTCGTGCACCGGCACGAACACGACCTCGGCCGCCACGAGCGGGGCGAGCAGGTCCCGCAGCATGCACGCGGTTCCGACGTCCTCGCGATAGACGTTCGTCGCAACGATGCCGATGCGCGCGTCCGCGCCGATCGGCTGCAGTGCGGCGGCGACCGCGGCGCCGAGCCGTTCGTACTCGCCCGCGTTCGGATCGCGCAGCCCCTCGGCCCGCGCGCGTGGGCCGTTCTCCACGAACGATTCCACCACGAAGAACGGCGTCTCGGCGTTCAGCTCGACGACTCGGTACGTATCGCCGTCGCGCAAGAAATCGAACCGGGCGACCAGCGTCTCACCCGCGCGCTCGTCGTGCAGCCGAACGACGTCGTGTGCCGCCGCCGGAATTCCGAGGGCCTGTAAACCTTCGTCGGGCAGCGCGCGCAGCAGCGGCGCGATACGGGCGTAGATCGCCCACGCATCCCGCGCCGCCGCGCGAATCGCGTCGACGGCCGGTGCATCGAGCACGATGACGTCGGGCAATGCGTAGGGATGGCCTTCGAAGCTCTCCCAGAACGCGACGGGTTCAGCCGCCGCTGCCGTGCGCTCCCGCATGACCGAAGCCGTGTCCGCCGCCCCTTCCATGGGCCGACCTGGCGCTGCCGTGCGCGGCGACCGACGCCGCGCCGGCGAGCGCGGCCGCGTGGGCGGCGCTGTGATGCGAGTGAAAGTGATACCAGCTCGAATGCGACGTCGTGTGCGACGTCGAGCGTGACGACGAGCCCGGGCTGGGCGTCGGCGACGGTTCCTCCGGCTTCGCGGATACCGCGCCCCAGCCGTCGAGCGCGAGCACCGTGAGCGCGATGGTCAACAGCTTTTGCGTGCGTTCCATGCTACGCGCGCCTCTCTACGCCGCGCGTGAGCATCGACAGAATCCACGAGACGATCGCCATGACGAGCGCTCCCCAGAACGCCGGCCAGAACCCGTCGACGGTGAGCCCGACGTGCAGCGCGCCCACGAGCCAGAACAGCAGCGCGTTGATGACCAGCGTAAACAAACCGAGCGTGACGAGCTCCAGCGGGAGGCTGAGCACAACCAGGATCGGCCGCAAGATCGCGTTGACGATGCCCAGGATCAGCGCCGCGATCAGCGCCCCGCCGATCCCGGAGACGTGGATCCCCGGGACGACGTAGGCCACGCAGATCAGCGCGACCGCATTGACCACGAGCCGGATCAGAAATCCCATGGGGGATGGCCTACCCTCCGAGCGCCGCCTTCACCTGCGACGCGAGCGCCGGCGTCATGCCTTTGACCGCCGCGATCTCGTCGAGCGGGGCGCGTTTGATTGCGCCCACCGAACCGAAGGCCGCGATGAGGCGCTTCTTGCGGACCGGGCCGACACCGTCGAGCGTGTCGAGGACCGATTTCGTCATCGCCTTGCCCCGCTTGTTACGGTGGTGTGAGATCGCGAAGCGGTGGGCCTCGTCGCGGATGCGCATCACCAAGTGCAAGCCCGGGGAGTTCGGCGCCATCACGATCGGCTCGCCGTTGCCCGGCACGAAGAGCCACTCGTGCTCTTTCGCGAGCCCCGCGACGGGGATGCCCCACATGTCCGTCTCGTGCATCACCTCGACCACCGCGTTGAGCTGCCCTTTGCCGCCGTCGATCAGCAGCAGGTCGGGTTTTTCGTGGAAGCGCTCGCGCTTGCGGGCCTGGGTTTCGATCGCCGCCGTCGCGACGTCGCTTTGGGCGACCGGCGGACGGTCGGCGTCCTGGCGCAGGTAGCGCAACCGGCGCCGCAGCGTTTCCTGCATCGACGCGAAGTCGTCGGGACCTTGCACGGCTTGAATGTTGAAGTGGCGATAGTCGCTCTTCTTTGGCCGGCCTTCGACGAACACGACCATCGACGCGACCGAGTTCGTGCCTTGAATGTTCGAGATGTCGTAGCACTCGATGCGATGCGGCGGTTCGGGCAAATCGAGCGCGGCCGCGAGCTCGGTGAGCGCGCTGGCCGAGGCCGTCTCGGTCGCTTCCTGGTGCACCAGGAACGAGCGCAGGTTCTGTTCCGCGTTCTTCTTCACCAGTTTGAGATAATCGACGCGTTCGCCGCGCTGAGGCTCGAGCACGCGCACGCGCACGCCTTTGATCTCCGTCAGCCACGCTTCGATCACGCTCGCGTCCTCGGGCCGTGCCTCCACCAGGATCTCTTTGGGCACCGCCGCCTCGTACGCGCGCCGGCCTCGCGCGCGCGCCTTCTCGGCGACCGGCGCCTGCTGGTCGCGCGCTGCGCGCAGCGCGAGGGGTGAGCCGGTGAGCTCGGCTTCGTGCGACGCGTCCATCCCGAAATTTCCGGTGCGAGACGTGTAGAACTGCTTGATGAACTGCGACACGATCTCCGCGTCGCTGCGTTCGCTGGTGCCTTCGAGGATGAAGTATTCTTGATTGAGCAGCTTGCCGTCGCGCACGAGGAACACTTGCACGCACGCCTGTCCCTGCGCGCGCGCGAGCGCCATCAAGTCGACGTCGATGCGCGACCGGCCGACGACCTTCTGCGCTTCAATAGTGCGCCGCACCGCAATGATGCGATCGCGCAAGCGCGCAGCCGCTTCGAAGTTGAAGTGCGCGGCCGCATCCGTCATCTCGCCCTGCAGCCGGTGGATCAGCGGATCGTAATGCCCTTCGAGAAACAGCACGACCTCGTCGACGAGCCGGTCGTAGTCTTCCTCGGACTGATAGCCGACGCACGGCGCGAGACAGCGCTTGATGTGGTACTGCAAGCACGGCCGTTTACGCTTGCCGTCGATCGGCTCGCGGCAGGTGCGCAGCGGGAAGACGATGCGCACCAAGTCGATCAGCTCGCGCAGCCCGTGCGCGTTGGTATACGGCCCGAAGTAGCGCGCGCCGTCGTCCTTCACCACGCGCGTGAACACGACGCGCGGGAACGACTCGTTCGTCACCTTGAGGTACGGGAACCGCTTGTCGTCGCGCAGCCGCACGTTGAACGGCGGCTGGTGGCGCTTGATGAGGTTCGCCTCGAGGATCAGCGCCTCGACCTCGTTGGTCACGACGATCGTGCGCACGTCGGCGACGCGCTCGACCATCTTGACCGTGCGGAACGGATGCGCGGCCGAATCCTGAAAGTACGAGCGCACGCGATTGCGCAGCGACACCGCTTTTCCGATGTAGAGAATGCGGCCGTCCGCCCCGATCATCTGATAGACGCCGGGCAGGTCGGGAAGCTGAGCGAGGGTGCGTTCGAGCCGCGCCGGTTCGACGGCCATCCCCCTATCTTACCTCACGTCAGCGACGCGTACCAGCGTGCGAGGTCGCGCGCTTCGGGGAGCGGGATCTCGTGCGCCGCGCGATATTCGCGAATGACGGCGTTCGCGCCGCTCTCATCTCGCACCCAGGCGACGGAGCGCTGCATCAGCTCGGGCGGAATGACCGCGTCCGCGCTGCCGTAGCCGTAGAATACCTCGGCGTGCGCAAGCCGATCGCGTTCGAGCGGAAGCCCCGTGTCGAACGGCAGCGGGCCGTGCATCATCGCGATACCCGCATAACGCTGCGGCGCGCGCAGCGCGAGAGCGCCGGCCATCACG
>JAXDMA010000127.1:0-5942 GCA_034666305.1 Vulcanimicrobiota bacterium | reverse complement strand
ACGTCGACGCCCGCGCCGGTGGCGCGCAGCGTCGTGGCGATCGTGCCGCCCGTGGCGCTCCGCGCGCTGACGATGAGCGAGCCGTCCTGGTTCTCCGACACCGTCTCGCCGCCCGAAAGCACGGCGGACTCGCCTTTGCCGAGCCGCACTTCTTGCCCGTTGTCATAGATGCCGAACGAACCGTCGCGATTCATCGTCACGGCGTCTTGGTCGAAGTTCGCGTGTACGGTGGCCGACTGGTTCGACGTCACGCCGTTCGCGCCGGCTTGCGTGACCGCGGTCGACACGCGATAGCCGCCGTCGATCTGCGTGCTGTGCACGAGGTCGTTCTGGGAGGCCATGCTGTCCCAATGCGCGTCGACCGCCGCGCCGCCGCGCTCGCGTGTGCCGACCGCCGCGATATGCGGATCGCCGATCGAGCTGACGTCGACATTCTCGAACCGTTGCTGCTGCGAACCGCGCTGTGCGCAAGGCTGATTTTGAAACTGAGCCTGATTCGGATTCGGCGGCTGGTTTCGGCTTTGGTTGAGAAACGAGCCGACGAGTTGCTGCAGCAAGCTCACGAGCCCCGTGAGGATCCCCGCGATGGAACCGTTCGCGGAGTTCGTGCCGAACAGACCGCCGAGTACATTGCCGCCACTGTCATTGCCAAGGACCGGGCGCGGACCCCACCAGGACCGCGCAACGCCGTCCGGCGCTTGCACGCGCGTGAAACCGCCGGGCGCCCCGACGGAGCCGTCGTCGCCGCCAAGCGACGTGTCGAGCGCTGAGAAATCGAAGCTGTTGCCCAGACCGGGCCATTGAGTCTGCATCATCGGTGCGCGTCATCTCCTAAAAGAGTGGTCGCCCACCAATCACGCACGACCGACGGTGCCGCTAGGGGCGCCGGATTCTATCGAGCCGGTTTCGCATCGCAGTCCGGGCGGTGCTGATCGTCTTCACGTTCCAGCAATGCGCCGCACGACTCGCACACCAAATGCAGCCAGCACACCGGATCGCCGCCCTCTATGGGCTCCTCGTCGTTAGATGCCAAAGACGAAGATCGAGATCAGGCACAACGCCGCCGGCAGCGCCTGGATCATCGTGATGCGCTGACTCACCGTGATGCCGCCGAATACGCCCGCGACCAGCACACAGCCCGCGAAGAAGATCGCCAGCGGCCGCTGCAACGCCGGCGGCGCGAGGATCGCCCACACCAGCCCGGCCGCGAGGAAGCCGTTGTACAGCCCCTGGTTCGACGCCAGCTTCTTGGAGTTGTTCGCCACGTCGTAGGTGGTCTTGAACGCGGCTACCGTCCGCGGGTGCGTCCACCTGAACATCTGCAGGTACAGAAAGTACACGTGCTCGAGCGCCATCACGCCGAGCAGCACCAGCGTCACGATCCGCATCGCGGACTCAGCCGACCAGCGCCGTGCAGACGTCCGCGCGCGTCTCGCGCTTGATCATCGCGATCACGTCGTCGCCGCGCTGCAGCAGGGTGTCGCCGTTGGGGACCAGGACGTCCCCGCCGCCGCGGTCCACCGCCACGATCACGCTGCCGCGCGGGAGCTGGATGTCCGCGATCCGGCGGCCTTTCGACGGCGAGTCGTCGGCAATTCGCAGCTGCACGAGCTCCAGATCGCTGTGCCCGACTTTGGCCAGCGGTTCGAGGTGCGCCGCGTTCACGCGCTCGTCGATCATCTCGAGGATGATCTCGGTTGACGAGATCACCGTGACGGGCCGGTCGGAGTCGAGCGACTCGAAGATCAGCTTGTTCTTGGGGTTGTTCACGCGCGCGATGCAGCGCGCGCTGGAATGCTTCTTGGTGATGATGCACACCACGAGGTTGTCCTCGTCGTCGCCGGTGTCGGCCACCACCACGTCGGCGCGCTGCATGCCCGCCTGAATCAGGACGTTGGGGTCGCAGCCGTCGCCGACGATCGCGATGTCGCTCTCGAGCAGGTTCGTCATCATCTGCGCCTTTCGCGCGTCCTTCTCGATGACCACCACTTCGTGCTGCTGCTTGATGAGACCGCGCGCGAGATAGGTGCCGACCTTGCCGCCACCGACGATCAGAACGAACATGCGGTTACGCGCTCAGCCGCGCTTGCGGGTGCGCCGACGAGAACGCCTTCGCGAAATCGGACAGTGCCTCGGGCGCGACGATCGCGTTGAGCTCGTCGCCTTCGGTGAGCATGTCGCTGGGGGCCGCGACGCTGACGCTGCCGAGACGGCGGATCGCCGTGATGCGGATCTTGCCGTCCACCTCCACGTCGTACACGCGCTTGCCGGCCTGCGCGGGAGACACCGTGGCGATCAGCGACGCGAGCTTGCCGAAGTCGAACGACGGGCCCGAGGCGTACGACACGTCCTGCAGGCGGTCGCGGATGAGCTGCGCGCCGATCGTCGTGGGGCAGAACGTGTCGATCCCCAGCTCGCGGTAGAGCTGGCCGCGCGGCGGGTCGTAGATGCGCGCGATGATCTTGGGGATGCGGAACATGCGCTGCGCGATCAAGGCTGCCATCACGTTACGGTTGTCGCCGTCGGTCACGGCCACGAAGCCGTCGGTACGCTCCGCGCGCGCGCGCTTGAGCACGTCGTAGTCGATTCCGGTACCGACTTCGACCTCGCCGCCGAAGCGGTTGCCGAGCCGTTTGAACGCCGCGGGATTATCGTCCACCACGACGACGTCGTGCTTGTCGGCGACGAGCAGCTTGGCGAGGGTCGAGCCCACGCGCCCGCAGCCGACGATCAGGTATCTCATGGGGCGCCCAAACGATTCGGTACCACGACCCGCGTTCCCGCGTAGGGGAGGGTGAGCCCATCCCCTATCAGAATGCCGGGGATCGGTCCACTCACGCTACTCAGGTAGCGAAAAGGCTGACCCGCGTCGTACGCGGGTCATGCCGGGGATTCCGCAAGCGAAGCGTGCGGAATCCATCGGGGCGTAGCTCAGCTTGGTAGAGCGCTGCGTTCGGGACGCAGAGGCCACAGGTTCAAATCCTGCCGCCCCGACCACGTGACGAAGCCGGCCCAGCGATGGGCCGGCTTCGTTTTGCGCCTGATTCAGTAGTTGACGTAGAACGGGCGCGTGAACTTTGCCATGAGATCCTCGATGCGGTGCATCGGAAATCCGCCCACGCCGCTGCCGGTGCTGACGGTATAGCCGGGCGCTGGATACGGCGAGCATTGATTGTTGTCCCATTGCGAATGGAACACGGTGCCCGCCGGCGGGAACTGGCGCACCGGCACCGAGTCGGTGACCCAGAGCCAGGCATGGTCGGTGCCGGGGCCCGGCGGCCAGCCCGAGGAGAGCACCATTCCGTAGCGCTTGGCCAACGGCGGCTGATAGATCATGGCGAACATGGCGCCGCCGCTGCAGTCGGGGGTCGTGAAGAGGGCATTGCTGCCGCCCGGGCCGTTCGTCCCCATGAACATGTCGGGCGTTATCCAGAGCGGGACCGCGTCGCCGCCCGCGATGCGATAGGCGACCGCCGCTCCCCACGGTTGTTGCGGCGAGAGCTGGTAGTCGATCACGTCGCCGATCGCATGACCGCGGGCGTCCCACACCTTGCGGATGCAGCACGGTCCCGGGGTGGGCTGCGGGTCGGGGTAGCGCGGCTGGATCTTGGTTGCTGGCGCCGTCTTGGTCACCGCCTGAGGCGCGGACTGCGCTGCCGCAGGCAGCGCCACGAAAGCGACGAGCGCGAGAAGCACGATGAATCGCATTTTGACGGCTTGGCTTCCCAAGGGAGAAAGCCTGTCCTCGGCCCGTTCAGTAGTCGACGTAGAACGGGCGCTTGAACTTGGCGTAGAGATCCTCGACGCGCGTCATCCAATAGCCGCCCGGCGCGTAGTTCATCGTGTAGCCCGGCGCGGGAAACGCCTGGCAAATATTGCTGTCCGACCACTGCGAATGGAACACGGTTCCGGGGCCGGTGATGACGCGCGATGGGAGCGGACCGGTTACCCACAGCCACGCGCTCGTCCCGGACGTGTACGGGTTGTTGCCCGAGAGGAGCACCATGGCGTACCGCTTCGCCAGCGGCGGCCACGACACGACGGCGAACATCGCGTTTCCGCTGCAATCCGGAGTGGTGAACAAGGCAGTGCTGCCGCCATACGACTGGAGCCCGTACAGTGCTTCGGGCGTCACCTTGAGGGTCACGGCGTCGCCGCCCTTGAGACGGTACGCGACATACCCGACGAGCTGTTGCGGGGCGTAGCTGTTGTCGTAGGTGATCAAGTCACCGATCTCTTTGCCGCCCTTGTCCCACACTTTTTCGCGGCAGCAGTGCGGTGCGGGCGGATGGGGCTTGTACCCGTCGCTGAATCCAGGGCTCACGAGGATACGGGGGTCCGGCGCGGCAGCGGCAAGCGCCCCGGCGCCGATCACGATGACGAGCGCCGAGAGAATAGTCGATCGCATGGGTTGTCCTCCTATGCGCGGGAGGTTCTGGGCCGCCGGGGGGGCAACCCGGCTCAGCTTGTTTTCACGATTCAGTCCAGCCGCGCGTCGCGTGCTTCGTGCCGCGGAGCAAGAGTGCCGGAACCACAACCATTATTACGTGGGTGCCGAGCACATGCTGTACGCGCTGCTGGAAGAGCACGACGGTACGATCGACGAGCTCCTCGCGGTGGATCGCGTCGAGCCCGCGCACGTGCACGCCGAAGTCAAACGGGCGCTCGGCACCGGCGAAGGCCGGACCTGGGAAGGCATTCTCGTGACACCTCGCGTCCGTAAAATCGTGGAGATCGCCGAGGGACTCGCCGGCGACCGGGAGATCGAACCGGTCGACCTCTTCAACGCGATCCGCGCCGAAGGCGGCGGACTCGCCGCGGACATCTTGAGGCGCGCATGGAACACCTGAGCCAAATCTTTCACGACCTGGTCGTCCACCTCGGCTACCCCGGACTGTTCATCGTGATGTTCCTCGGGAACATCGGGACGCCGGTCGGGACCGAGGTGGTCATGCCGACGGCGGGCGCGCTCGCCGCGCAGGGCCACTTCCCGTCGCTGGGATCGCTTCCGGGTTGGATTCTCGTCGCGATCGTCGGCACGCTCGGCGAGATCTGCGGCGCGACGACGCTGTACGAGGTGGGTTATCACGGCGGGCTTCCGTTCGTGCACCGCTACGGCAAGTACGTCGGCTTCAAGGAGCGCGAGCTCGGGCACGTGCAGCGGTTCTTCGGCAAGTTCGGGCACTGGGCGGTGTTCCTCGCGCGTTTCGTGCCGTTCGTGCGCGGCGTCGCGTCGCTGCCGGCGGGCCTGTCGCGCATGTCGCTGACGCTTTTTCTCGCCTCCACCGCGATCGGCTCGGCAATCTTCTGCTTCGGGCTCGCGTATCTGGGCGAGGTGGCGGGCAATCACCTCGATGCAATCACGGGCGTCCTGCACAAAGCGGCGCTGCTGATCGTCATCGTGATCGTGGTGCTCATCGTCGCAGCGGTGTTCGTGATCCGCTCGCGCAAGAAGAAAGACCCGACCGATCTCGCCGCCTGAGGTCTTGTGGCGGCGCGCTTCCGGTGCGAAACGGCGCGGCCCGCTGATCGTGCTTTTGCACGGGAACGGCGCCGATGAGAGCAATCTCTTTCCGCTCGGCGACCTTTTTGGGGCCGCCGCGACGATCGCCGCGCCGCGCGCGCCGATCCCGTCCGAGGGCGGTTACCGGTGGTACGCGGCGCACGACGTCGGGCGTCCGGTCGCGGCGTCGCTGGCGCAATCGATCGTGCGGCTCGAAACCTGGCTCGCCGCGCAAACGGCCGGCGCGGTTTGGCTGGTGGGATTCTCCGCCGGCGCCGTGATGGCCGGCGCTCTCGCGCTGCGCGCGCCGCAGCGTTATGCGGGTATCGCGATGATGCACGGCCCGCTGCCGTTCGACACGGGGCTTCCGCTCGAACGCGATCGGCTTGCGCACGCCGAGGTGTTCTACGGCTACGGCAGCGCGGACGCGGTCATTCCG
>JAXDMA010000126.1:0-7566 GCA_034666305.1 Vulcanimicrobiota bacterium | reverse complement strand
AGCTCCTCGAGCTCCTCCAGTACGACGACCGTGGCCAGCCCGGCCGCCGCCGGGTCGAAGACGATCGGGGTCTCGATCCAGAACCGCGAGGCCCAGTTCTATCAGGACATGGAACGCGGGATGAAAGACGAGGCCGCCAAGTTCGGCTACACCGTGACGGTCGTCGACGCCGCCCGCGACAACGCCAAGCAGCAGAGTCAGGTCGAAGACTTCATCTCGCAAAAGGTCGCCGCGATCGTCCTGACGCCCTACGACTCGCAAGCCATCGGCAGCGCGATCGTCGAGGCGAACAAGTCGAACATCCCGGTCTTCACGGCCGACATCGCGAGCGCGTCCAAAGACGGCAAAGTCGTGTCGCACATCGCCAGCGACAACGTCCAGGGCGGCATGCAAGCCGGCAAGCTGATGTGCGCCGGTCTACCCGGTCACGTGGGCACGATCGCAATCATCGACGAGCCCGAGGTGACGTCGGTCCAGGATCGCGTGAAGGGCTTCAAAGAGGGCATCAAGGCGTGCCCGGGCGTGACGGTGGTCTCCGACATCGACGGCGGCGGCGAGCGCGCGAAGGCGTCCTCCTCGATGGAAGACATCCTGCAGTCGCACAAGGACCTCAAGGGCGTCTTCGGGATCAACGACGACTCGGCGCTGGGCGCCGCCAAAGCGATCGAAGGCGCGGGGCTCAAGAACAAGATCGTCGTGATCGGTTACGACGCCGCGCCCGAAGCGCGCACGGCGATCGCGAACGGCTCGATGTACGGCGACGCGATCCAGCACCCCGACCAGATCGGTGCCAAGACGATCGACGCGATCCACGACTACTTCAGCGGCAAGACGCCGGCGGCGAAGATCGCGGTTCCGGTCGGCACCTTCACCAAGGCTGACGCGGCCAAGTAACAGCGGCGTGCCGGGCCCGTTGCTCACGATGCGCGACATCGTGAAGACGTTTCCCGGCGTGCGCGCACTCGACGGCGTCACGTTCGACGTGAACGCCGGCGAAGTGCATGCGCTCGTGGGCGAGAACGGCGCCGGCAAGTCGACGCTGATGAAGATCCTCGCCGGCGCGCAGCCGGCCGACTCCGGCGAGATCACGATCGACGGCAAGACGGTCACGATCGACGGCCCCAAGACCGCCGAACGGTTCGGGATCGGGATGATCTATCAGGAGTTCAACCTCGTGCCCGACCTCGGCGTGATCGAGAACATCGTGCTCGGCGTCGAGCCGCGGCGCGGCCTGTTCCTCGATCGTGCCGCCGCTGCCGCCGAGGCCGCCAAAGTGCTCGGCGAGCTGGGCATCGCGCTGCCGCTCGATCGCAAGGCGCGCCGGCTGTCGGTTGCGCAACAGCAGCTCACCGAGATCGCGAAGTGTTTGGTGCGCAAGGCGCGGCTGATCGTGATGGACGAGCCGACCGCCGCGCTGACCGAACGTGAGATCACCGCTTTGTTCGCGCTCATCGCCAAGCTCAAAGCGCAGAACGTCGCGTTCGTCTACATCTCGCACCGGCTCGAGGAGCTGCCGCGCATCGCCGACCGCGTGACCGTGCTGCGCGACGGCAGGGCCATCGAAACGCGCGCGATGGCGCAGATGCCGCCGGACGATTTGATCCGCCTGATGGTCGGCCGCGCGCTGGAGAACCACTTCCCGGAGCTGCCGCCGGTCGCGCCGGATGCGGCAGTCGTGCTCGACGTGCGCGGCGTGAGCGCCGCGAGCGGCGTGCGCGTGAACGACGTCGCGTTTCAAGTGCACGCGGGCGAGATCGTGGGCCTGGCCGGGCTCGTCGGAGCCGGGCGCACGGAGATCGTGCGCGCGATCGCGGGCGCCGATATCCCCACGAAAGGCGAGATTCGTATCGACGGCAAGCGCGTCGTGGTGCGATCGCCGCGCAGCGCCATCGCCGCCGGGATCGCGCTGATCACCGAGGACCGCAAGGCGCAAGGGCTCGTGCTCGGCATGACGGTGCGAGAGAACACGACGCTGGCGCACCTCGCCCAGTTCGAACGCGGCATCTTCATCGACAAGCCGGCGGAGACGTCGGTTGCGAACGCGGAGATCGCCGAGCTGCGCATTCGCACGCCGTCGGCCGAGCAAGTCGTGCGCAACCTCTCGGGCGGCAACCAGCAGAAGGTCGTGCTCGCGAAGTGGCTGATCGGTCACGCGCGCGTGTTCTTGTTCGACGAGCCGACGCGCGGGATCGACGTCGGTGCGAAAGCGGAGATCTACGCGCTGATGGTCGAGTTGCTCAAACATGGCGCGGCGATCGTGATGGTGTCGAGCGAGCTGCCCGAAGTGCTGGGCATGTCGCATCGCGTGCTCGTCGTGCGCGGCGGTGAAGTTCGCGCGGACTTCGCGCGCGGCGAAGCGACGCCCGACAAAGTGATCGCCGTCGCGACGGGTGTGGCCGCCTAGCATGGCCGGCGACAAGGTTCCGCAAGCCGCCGAAAAGGCGCAAGTCACCGCGGAGATGGCGGCGCGCGCGGACGACGCCGCGGCGAAGAACCGCCGGGCCGCGACGATCCGCACGACCGCTATCGTCGTCGGGTTCATCGCGCTGCTGTACGTCGTCAACGTGCTCGCGCACGGTGACCTCTTGCGCCCGGGCAACATCACCAACGTGCTGCGGCAGATCACGGTCAACGCGATCATGGCGGTCGGTCAGACGTTCGTGATCATTACCGCCGGCATCGATTTGTCGGTCGGGTCGCTGATCGCGCTCACCGGCGTCGTCATGGCGCAGATCGCGAACGCGCTGCCGTTCAGCGGGGCCGGCAACTTCGCCGTGACGCTGCTCGTCGGCCTGGCCGTCGGGTGCGCCGCCGGGTACGTCAACGCGCTCCCCGTCGTGCGCCTCGGGCTGCCGCCGTTCATCACGACGCTCGCGATGATGCAGGTCGCCCGCGGCCTCGCCTTCATCCTCGCGCACGGGCAGCCGATCCCGCTCAAGAATAGCGCCCCGTTCGACTGGCTCGGAACCGGCTATCTCTTCCCCGGTCTGCTCGGATTACCCGGGATTCCGTACGCGGTGCTCGTCATGGCCGTCGTGGTCATCGTCTTCTTCGTGCTGCTCGCGCGCACGGCGTACGGCCGTTACGTCCTCGCGCTCGGCGGAAACGAGGAAGCGGCGCGGCTCGCCGGCGTCGACACCGTTCGCGTGAAAACGCTGGTGTACGTGATCTCCGGCGGCTGCGCCGCCGTCGCGGGGCTGCTGCTGATGTCGCGCTTCGCGTCGGGCGCGCCGCAAAACGGGACCGGCTACGAACTGCAGGCGATCGCCGCGGTGGTGGTGGGCGGCACGTCGCTGATGGGCGGACGCGGCACGATCGTCGGCACGTTCTTCGGGGCGCTGCTGATCGGCGTGCTGAACAACGTGATGAACCTGCTGCACGTTGAGTCGTACACCCAGCTCATCGTGCTCGGCGTGGTGATCCTGCTCGCGGTCGTGCTCGACGAGCTTCGCAAACGCTACCTGGCCGCGCGCTGAGCGGAACGCCGCCCGCCGCCGCTGAAGCGAGCGTCATGGAACCGCTCGACTTGACCACGCGCCCGCCGCGCGCACCGCGCGAAACCCTCGCCGGAGTCGCGTTCATGTCGCGCACGATCGACAAGCTGCGCGCCGAGCTGCCCGGCGGCACGATGGGCAAATATCTCAACCGCCCCGACGGAATGAGCGCCGTGATGTGCAAGCGGATCGGGATCGACATGGACGAGCTGCGCGCCGTCGTGGCCTCGGCTCCCGACGAAGAGGCGGTCGCGGCGTGGGTTCGCGAACGCGTTTCGCCCGGCGTCGCGGCGGAGGCGAGCGCGAAGCTCGCGACGCTGACGGTGGACCGCTTGCCGCCGGAGTTTCAAGAACGCGTGCGCAAGAACCACCCGGTCCTCGCGCACCGCCCGGAGCTGAACACGTTCTTCGACATCTTCGAAGCGGACGACGCCGCGACGTTCGAGGCGCACGACGAAACCGGCGGCAGCCTATCGCGCGACGTCTAATTCGGCTGCAAGCGCGACGTCGTCGGTGACGAGGCAGTCGAGCGGGCCCGCAAAGCCCTCACCGGTGCACGTGCGGCTTTGCGGTACGATGTAGAGGACGATCGGCTTGCCCTTGACGTACGGTGTCGCGATAGGAATCGTACCGTAGTGAACGCCGCCGAAGACGAAGCTGATCGTGTTCAAGACGTCGTCGGTTCGGCGGCGCGTCGCGAGGTCGGTGACGGAGTCGCTCATCCTCATCTCCTTGGACGTGATGAGTGTCCGGCACGGGGGTTACAGCCCGGTTACGCCGTTGTCAGCCGCCGGCGCTCCCAGTCGCCGCCGTTCAGGCGCAGCGTCGTGATCGCGCTGCGCACGAGCCAGCTCGCGGTCCAGCCGAACGGCACCGCCCACAATCCGAAGTGGAGGAGCGTGATGCCGGCCCAGATTCCGGCGACGGCGACGATCGTCGTGACGATGCCCATGACCATCACGAAGCGCGTGTCCCCTGCGCCGCGGATCGGCGCGAGCACGGTCATTGCATAACCCTTCAGCGGCAGCGTCACGCCGACGTGCACGGCGAGCGGCCACGCCGCCAGCGATGCCAGGGCGGGGCTGAGCGTGCAGATCGCCGCGAGCGGCCACGCCAGCGCGGCGAAGAGCGCGCCGACTGCGACGCAAACCAGTACGCCGTATTTGGTGGCGTCGCGCTGGAACGTCTTCGCGCCCACGTAGTCGCGCGCGCCGATGCGCTGTCCGAGCACCACTTCCGATGCGTCGCCGAGCGCGCCGGGCAGCGCCCACGTCACGTCGCTGACCAGCGACATGGCGCGAAACGCGGCGACCGTTTCCGTGCCGTACGGCGCGAGCAGCCCGATGGTCACCGGCTCCGGCGCGATCTGCAGCGTGAGAAACACGAACTCGGGCCAGCTGATCGACGCCGTTTGCGCTACGAGCGCGCGGTCGATCGAGCGCGAGGAGAAGATGCCCAAGTCCGGGCGCTTCATCGTCACGCGCACCATGTAGGCGAGGCCCACGAGCTCGGCGATCAGCGACGAAAGCCCGGCGCCGGTGAGCCCGAACGCGTGATGCGTCACGGCTCCCAGCGCGAGCACGAACACGAGCGGTACGTGCACCGCGTTGATCATCAGCAGCAGATGCAGCGTGGGTTTCGACTCGCCCGCGGTGGCGAATGCGACGGCGAGCATGCCGCTGCACACCATCGGGATCAGGCACGCGCAGCGGAGCATCAAGTAATGCGCGGATGCGTCGAGCGGTGCGCCGGCAGGCAGGATCGCGTGCATGAGCGGCTTCGCGGCGACGAGCGACGCCAGCGCGGCGAGCGTCGCGATGATCAGCGGGACGACGACCGCGGCGCGCACGATCGCGCCGTACCGGCGGCTCTGCCCCGCGCCGATGGCTTGCGCGCCCACGATGCGCACGCCGCTGCCGAAGGCGAACAAACCGATGCCGAGCACCATGAACACGCCGGTCGCGCCCGTGATCCCGGCCAGCGCGGCGGTCCCGAGCGATCCGATCGCGATCGTATCGACGATGCCCAACAGCTGGTCGCCCACCATCGCGAGCGCGTTGGGCGTCGCGAGACGCCGCAACGCCGCGCCGGCGTCGCGGTGCTCGACCGCATCGATCCCGGCCATCGGAGCTAGCGGATCCGGATCAGCGTTCGCTGCAGCGCGTAGAGGAGGCGTTCGCCCTCCTCGACTTCCTTGAGCATCGCGCGCCCGCGGAACACCGGGATCGCGTCGGTGATCTCGCTGACCGCGTCGGCGAGCTCGCGCCGGTCGATGCGCGTGCCGTCCCGGTCGGCTTCGGTGATCCTCTGGAGCTCCATCGTCGCGTACTTGAGGGCCGTCTTCGCGTGTTCCAGATCGTTCTGCGATTCGGCGAACGCCGCGAGCGCGGCGCGATACGCGCGCACCGCTTCGGGATAATCTTTCTTTCGCGTCGCGAGCATCCCCGCCAGCGACTCCGACTGCCCGACGTCGAGCGTCGACTTTGATTTGCCGAACGTGCGCGCGAGAATTTCGCGCGCATCCGCCTCGATCGTGCTGCGCCGTTCTTGCTCGGCCTCGTTCGTCTTCCCGGCTTTCGATCTCGCAGCGGCCGCGGCCGAAGGCGGCTGCTGCAGCGCGGGATCCGGCGGCGCCGCGGGACCTTCGCCGAGCAACGCGCGCAGCGCGCCGATGACCTCGTGCGCGGTCTGGTACCGGCGGTCGGGTTCTTTCTCGATCAGCTTGAGGATCACGTGCTCGATCTCGACCGGCACCGCGCGGTTGACGCTGCGCGGCGGCGCCGGGGGCTCGTTGACGTGTCCGAAGATGACGGCAACGAGATCGTCGGAGTCGCTCTTGAAGGGCAGCGTCCCGGTGAACGTCTCGTAGAGCATGATGCCGACGGAATAGAGGTCGCTGCGCGCGTCCGCGGTCTTGCCCAGGAACCGTTCCGGCGGCAGATACGCGATGGTACCGACGATCTCGCCTGCGGTCGACGCGCTGGACATGTCGCTGGTGCGCCGCGCGAGGCCGAAGTCCATGACTTTGACCGAACCGTTGGGCAGCACCATCACGTTGGCGGGCTTGACGTCACGGTGCACGACGTCGTTCTCGTGCGCGTACGCCAAGGCTTCGAGCATTTCAACGTAGTGGCGGATCGCGGTGTGCACGGTCAGCTCGTGCGCCGGCACCGAACCCAGCGTGCGGCCTTCGACCAATTCCATGATGATGTACGACCAGCCGTCGTCGCGCCCGGCGTCATACACTGCGACGATGTTGCGATGGTTCAGCCGCGCCATCGAGCGCGCCTCGCGCAAGAACCGGTCGCGCTCGCCGTCGTCGCGCTCGGTGAGCACCTTGATCGCGACCTCGCGATCGAGCACCACGTCCGCGCCGCGATACACGTCGGCCATCCCGCCGCGACCGATCAGGGCGTCGACGCGGTATCGTTCGGCCAGCGTCTTGCCTTCGAGCGACGTCATGCGAAAGCCGCACGGTGCAGCGTAGCGCGGCCGCGGTCGAACGTGACGACGTCGAATCGCGCGCGCGCGCGCGGCGCCGCGACTTGCAGCCAGTCGCTCGCGACGGCGCGCAGCGTCGCGCGCTTGCGCGCATCGACGGCGCCCACGGCGCTGCCGTACACGGCGTTCGCGCGCGCTTTCACCTCCACGAATACTACCGTGTCACCGTCGCGCGCGATGATGTCGATCTCACCGCCCGGCAACCGGACGTTGCGGCCGACGATGCGATAGCCGTGCGCCTCGAGCAGCGCCGCCGCGGCGTCCTCGCCCGCGCGCCCCCGCGCCGCGCGGTTCACGACGGTACGGCCTCTTCGGCGTCGTGGACGAACTCCTCCATCCCCGGCAGCGCATCCCAGGCCGCGCGCACGCGCCAGAACCCGCGCCGGTGCTCCGCGCACGGACCGTGCGCGTTGAGCGCGGCGATGTGCTGCGGTGACGCATAGCCTTTGTGCTGCGCGAACCCGTACTCCGGATAGCGCTCGTGCAGGGCGACCAGCAACGCGTCGCGATGGACCTTCGCGACGATCGACGCCGCCGCGACCGTGGCGCACTTCGCGTCGCCCTTGATCAC
>JAXDMA010000125.1:0-3215 GCA_034666305.1 Vulcanimicrobiota bacterium | reverse complement strand
GCCGTGCGCTTGTCGACCGGCGCGTTCTTCAAGAACTCGTCGGGCCACGCGACGACCACCTCGTCGGCGTCGGGGACGCGCGCCTTGGTGGCGAAGATCGGGCGCGCGTCGATCACCGTTACCATGTAGCCGAGATACTTGCCGATGCGCGCCATCGCGCGCGAGAAGTCGATCGCGCCGAACACGTACATCACCGGCTTGGGCGCGTACGCGGCGATGAACAACCGGACCTCGACGCCGACGGGCTCGCCGTCCTCGCCGAACGTGCGGATCGCCGTCTCGCCGACGGCCAGCAGCGCGCGCGCTTCACCGGATCCGGCGACGTTCAAACCGGGCGTGCCGAGATCGCCGTACGCCTCGTCCTCGAACACCAGCAGCTTCGCGCCCGCGTGCGCGCCGTCGAGCCGCGTCACGAGCGCGACGGGCCGGTCGGCGTGAAGCGCCGCGGCGAGCTTTCCGAAGATCGCACTCACCAGTCGAGCCGCTCGACGAACACGTGAATCGTTCCGCCGCACGTCAGGCCGACGGAGATCGCGTCTTCATCGCTGATCCCGTAGGTCACCAGCCGCGGTCGGCCGGTCGCAATCGCGTCCTGCGCTTCCTCGTACACCGCCGACTCCACGCATCCGCCGCTGACCGAGCCCGCGACGTCGCCGCGCTCATTGACGGTCATCACCGCGCCGGGATCGCGCGGCGCCGACTGCTCGACGGCGACGACCGTCGCGACGGCGATGCGTTGTCCTTCGGCCTTCCAGCGCTCGATCGTGTCCAGGACTTCGATCATGTACCCTCCTTCGACGACGCACGAGGAGACCCCATCGCACCCCCGTATCACCGGACCATCGAACGAGACACCACGGCCCCGCTTCGCGCGCGCGTCGCGCTCCTCGGCCGGCTCGTCGGCGACGTTCTGCGCTCGCACGCGCGTCCTGGAACGTTCGAACGCGTCGAGCGGTTGCGCGCGCTCACGCGCCGTCGCCGTGCCGGCGCGGCGCCGCACGACGACGCGGCGATCGATGCGGTCCTCGACGAGCTGGACACCGGCGATGCCGTCGACGTGATCCGTGCGTTCAATCTCTACTTTCAGATGGTGAACTTGGCGGAGGAACTGCATCGCGAGCGGCGCCGCCGCGAGCGAGCTCTGCAGGGAGAGCCGCCGCTGCGCGGTTCCCTCGAAACCCTGTCGCCGCGCGCCGCAGCCGCAATCGACGAGCTGGAAATCGCGCTCGTCTTTACCGCGCACCCCACCGAGGTGCTCCGCCGCACGACCAGCGAAAAACACGCCGCGATCGCCGAGCTTCTGCGCGCGCTGGACGAACGCGTGCTCACCGCCGAGGAAACTGGTTCGATGGAGGGTGAGCTGCACGCGCAGATCGTGCTGCTCTGGCAGACGAACGAGCTGTACCGCACGGCGCCGACCGTGCAGGACGAGGTGCGCAACCTGCTCGCGCGCTTTCGCGAGTCGATCTTCGACGAAGCGACGCTGCTGTTCGAACGCCTCGAAGCACGGCTGGGTCGCGCGGTTCCCACGTTCCTCGCGTTCGGCAGCTGGATCGGCGCGGACCGCGACGGCAACGCGAACGTCGCGCCGGACGCGATCGTCGCCGCGCACGAGCAAGCGCGCCGTTTCGTGCTGAACCGCTATCTCGAGGCCGTCGAGGCGCTGCAAACGCGCCTCTCGCAGGACGCGCTGCGCGGCGACGTCGCGCCCGAGGTGATCGAGTCGGTCGAACGCGACGCGGCTGCATTACCGGACGTGCGCTACGCGATCGGGCCGCGCCAAGAGGCCGAGCCGTACCGCCGGAAGCTGGCGTTCGTGCACCGCCGGCTGCGCCTCACGCTCGCGGACGCGGACGGCGGATTCGCCGAACCGGCCGCACTGCTGGCCGAGCTGGAACCGATCGCGAACAGTGTCGGCGCGCATAGCGGTGCCGACGTCGCGCTGCCCGTACGGCGTTTGATTCGCGCGATCGAAGTGTTCGGATTCCATCTGTGCGCGCTGGAGTGGCGGCAGCATCGCGACCGTGTGGTGGAGGCGCTCGACGAGATCGTAGCGGTGGTCGAGCCGGGTGCGCCGTTGCTGTCGGCGCGAAACGACGGCGAACGTCTCGCCTGGCTGGCGCGCGAGCTCGACTCTGCGCGGCCGCTGCTGCCGCGCGGCATCACGCTCTCGCCGGCCGCGGCCGACGTGATAGCGTCGCTCGCCGCGGTGATGGAATTGCGGGCGCACCGCGGCGCGCAAGCCGTGCGCTCGTTCATCCTGGCGGGATCGGAGTCGGCGTTCGACGTCCTCAGCCTCCTCGCGCTCGTGCGCGCATGCGGCGCGCTCGATGCCGGCCCGGCGCAGATCGTCCCGCTGTTCGAGAGCGCGCCGGCGCTGGCGAACGCCGCCGCGATCGCGGATGCGTGCCTTCGCGTCGCACCGTTTCGCGCGCTCGTCACGCGCTGCGGCGACGTGTGGGAGATCATGGTAGGGTATTCCGATTCGACGAAGGTCGCGGGCATGGTCGCGAGTGCGTGGGCGATCTACCGTGCCCAGATCGACCTGGCCGGCGTGGCCGCGCGGCACGGCGTCGCGCTGCGTTACTTCCACGGCCGCGGCGGATCGGTCGGCCGCGGGGCCGCCGACGCGCGCGAAGCGGTCGCGGCGGAACCGCCGCAGGCCCGGAGCGGCCGCTTCAAGGTGACGGAGCAAGGCGAGGTCATTGGCGCGCGCTACGGTTTGCCGTCGCTCGCGCGGCGCAACCTCGAGCTCGCGGTGACGTCGGTCGCGGCGGCGATCACGCAGCCGCCGGCGGTCGCGCCCTCCGCATGGTACGACGTGCTCGACCGCCTCGCGGCGACCGCGCAGCAGTCGTACACGGCGCTCGTCGACGATCCGGAGTTCCTGCGCTTCTTCGCGCTCTGCACGCCCGTCGATGAGATCGGCGACATGCAGATCAGCTCGCGCCCGGGGCGGCGCGGCGAGCGCCGCTCGATCGACGATCTGCGCGCGATCCCCTGGGCGTTCGGCTGGGCGCAGACGCGCGGCATGCTGCCGGGCTGGTACGGGTTCGGCGCCGCGGTCGCCGCCGTACCCGCGGATCTCGAAACGATGCGCGCGATGGCGCGCGACTTCCCGTTCTTCACCGTGCTGCTGCACAGCGTCGAGCGCGCGCTCGCGGTGTCCGATCTCGCGATCTTCGAACGCTATGCGCGCGAGCTCGTCACCGACG